>JAQUYZ010000305.1 GCA_028691625.1 Eubacteriales bacterium | reverse complement strand
CCATATATCTCGCAAAATCACCGCGATCTGGTACAATTGCGAAGAATCACATTCAGAGCAGCTTAGTTTTATGATGGGCCGCTCTTTTTTCTTTGCTCTGAATCTGATACTTCACTTAAGAATTATAGCATGAATTTTAAATAATTAGCATCAAACGATGAAAAATTACAAAGACTACAGGAGGCAAGTATGAAAATTGTCATTTTGGACGGATACACCATCAATCCCGGTGATTTAAGCTGGTCGATGCTGGAGAAACATGGGGAATTAACGGTATATGAAAGAACACCAAAGGAGCTCATCGTGTCCCGCATCGGCGATGCGGAAATTGTCATGACGAGCAAATGTATGCTCACAGCGGAAGTGATGCGCCAATGTCCAAACATCAAATGGATTGGAATTCTTGCTACCGGAATCAACATGGTGGATTTGAAATACGCCTCTTCCCGCGATATCCCTGTCACCAATATACCGGCTTACTCTACGGACTCTGTGGTTCAGTTTACCTTCTCTCTGCTGTTGGAAATCTGTAACCAGGTAAAGGCTCACAATGATGCCGTCCAGTCCGGTCAATGGCAAGGCGCCATAGACTTCTGTTTCTGTCTGACCCCTCAAATGGAGCTTGCAGGGAAAACCTTCGGCATCATCGGCTACGGCAATATCGGCAAACGGGTTGCAAAAGCAGCAGAAGCCTTCGGAATGAAGGTTTTGATCGCCAGCAAATATCCTGACTCCGCATTCGAGACGGAAAACATTGCCTTTGCCACCCTCGATGAGCTGTTTGCCGCTTCGGATGTGATCAGTCTTCACTGCCCGCTGACGGACAGCAACAGGGGTTTTATCAACCAGGCCGTCATATCAAAGATGAAGGACGGCGTCATCCTGCTCAACACCTCCAGAGGGCCCCTCATCAACGAAGAGGATCTTGCGCAGGCGCTGAAATCGGGTAAGGTTTTTGCTGCAGGCCTGGATGTGCTTTCTGTGGAACCGCCCGGGGATGACAACCCCCTCATCGGTCTGCCCAATTGCATCATCACGCCTCACATCGCATGGATCACCAGAGAATCAAGAACGCGCCTCATCGACACCGCCGTCTCCAATCTGGAATCCTGGCTTTCAGGCGAGAATAGGAATAGTATATGGCCTTAATATTAAGGGACAATAAGTAATAAAGTAAAAAGATGGAGGTTTTACAATGCAGATAAATGATACAATTAGCCTTTTAAAAGAATGTGATGCGGGAACCAAAATGGCGGTTTTATCAATTAATGAGATATTAGACCGAGTACAGAATCAAAAGTTTAAAGAAATGCTTGTTGATTTTAAGGATAAACACGCTAACATTGGAAACGAAATTCATATTATGTTGACACAGCAGGATGAAGAAGATAAAGAACCAACTCCCATAGCGAAAGGCATGTCTTGGGTTAAAACCAATATGAAAATGATCGTGGAGGAAAGTGACAGGACAGTGGCTGATTTAATAACAGATGGCTGTAATATGGGTGTAAAATCCCTTAGCAGATATCTTAATCAATATACTTCAGCAGATGAAAAGTCAAAGAACGTTTGTAAGGAACTGATATCCATTGAGGAAAATTTCGTAGTAAGTATTAGGTGCTTTCTATAAAAAGAAGAGACAGATGAAAGTTCATCTGTCTTAATTAATGATCCGGCTATATATCAGTGTGCTGTTGTTTGTTTTCTTGAAAAGAATGTAATTGCAATAAGTCCTGCTATACCAACAATAGCGAAAATGATTCTACTCATCGCAGAAAAAGTACCGCCAAATAAATTCGATACCAGATCATACTTGAAAAAACCTACCAATCCCCAATTAATTGCACCAATAATTACAAGTATTAAGGCGATTTTCTTAGCAACCTCCATTTTAATCAGCTCCTTTCTTGTTTTAATTATTCCCATATTTCAGGAATAATACATTGTTTCAAGGTCCCTTTCTTTCGTACGATAAATAAAAACGCAAATTCCCTTTAAAGAATTTGCGTTATTTAAGTCCGCCAAAGCCTATTTTGGGTTCAGCAGCCCGATGTCCTTCCGGTATTGGGCCCCTTCAAAGGAAATCCGGGCAACATTTTGATAGGCCTTTTTCCGTGCCTCTTCATGGGTGTCGCCAAGGGCGGTTATGCCCAAAACCCGGCCGCCGTCAGTCACGACTGCCTGTCCCGGTTCGGCTGCCGAGTCATCCTTCTTTACAAGCTTCGTTCCGCTGTGGAAAACAATCACATCCTCGTCAACGTCTTCCAATCCGGAAATCAGCTTTCCCTTTTCATAGTCGCCGGGGTAGCCGCCGGATGCCATCACGACGCAGACCGCTTTTCGGTCGCTCCATTCGATGGTCTGCTCCGCCAGTCTTTCTTCAACCACCGCGTTCATGATATCCAGCAGATCGGTTTTCATCCGGGGGAGTACCGACTGGGTTTCCGGATCGCCGAATCGGTTGTTGAATTCAATGACCTTCGGCCCCTCTTCCGAGATCATCAGGCCGATGAAGAGCACGCCTTTAAAATCGAGACCGTCCTTTTGAAAGCCTCTGATGGTCGGTACCAGGATCTGATTCCGGATCTGGCCTTCCAGCACATCATCAAAGATCAGGCTGGGAGAATAGGTCCCCATTCCGCCGGTATTCGGTCCTTTGTCTCCATCGAAGATTCTTTTATAATCCTGGGCCGATTCCATGGGCACAATGGTTTTTCCATCCACAAAACACAGCACGGATGCTTCGATTCCGGTCAGGAATTCTTCCACCACAATTTTGTCGCCCGCCGCGCCGAAGATCTTTTCTCCCATGATCTCGTCGATTGCTTTCACGGCATCAGCTTCATTCTCCGCAATCACAACACCCTTGCCGGCAGCCAACCCGTCCGCCTTGATCACCATCGGATAACCAAAAATACCGACGGATTTTTTCATTGCATCGATATCCGTAAATTCCTTGTATCCGGCGGTGGGAATCCCGTGCCTGGCAAGAAATCCCTTGGTAAAGGCCTTGCTGCTCTCCAGCTGTGCGCATTTCCGGTTCGGGCCAAATGCCTTGGATCCCGCTTCCGCCAGGGCATCGACAATGCCCAAAGAAAGGGGGACTTCCGGACCAACCACCGTTAGATTGATCTTATTCTCTTTTGCAAAGCTGCAGATCCCTGCCACATCCTCCGCTTTTATGGCAACGCACTCAGCGATTTCCGCAATTCCGGCATTTCCCGGCGCACAGTAGAGCTTGTCCACTTTCCGGCTCTGCGCCAGCTTCCAGGCGATGGCATGCTCACGGCCGCCGCCGCCGACAATTAAAATTTTCATCTTGTCTCCAATCATCGCATCATGTTTTGTTTATAAAGCAAGTTATTTAAACCGACCATTTGCCTTTGATTGATCAATATTGGTTTATCAATCCGACACGTTCACCCTTGAATCATCAATATTGGTTTATCTAACCGAAGAGTTTGGCTTCAGCTGAAGAAAGTATCCGAGCAGGTTTCCCATGTTATCCAACGAAGGCGAGCAATATTTTTAACGCAGCGAAGCGGACCAAAAAACACCGTCATACGGACT
>JAQUYZ010000304.1 GCA_028691625.1 Eubacteriales bacterium | reverse complement strand
CTCCTTGTCAATTCCAACCGTTTTATTGCAATCACCGCCTGCACGGGGCTCTCTTTTTTTTGTTTTACTTTATTATTATATACAACTTATCCAGATAAATCAAATAAAATTAACCATGAGTTTACAAGGAATTATCCATATGCAAGAATCGGTTGATTCATGCATCAGTTTTTTCCAATTGAAAAGCCATGGCACCTCATTTGATTTCCATTTGAGGCCCATGGCTCTTTACTTTAGCATCTTTTATGTCATCCGGGGTTAATACTTATCATGCTCCGAATCTGTCAGCAGGATGCTCGGTCCGGGCTGCCCGCCGGTCAGTTGGGAGAGCGCCTGTTTATTCAGCTGGAACTTGCTAACCATCTGTTTCAATATTTCAGCCTGACTTGATAGCTGTTCGCTTGTGGCCGCACTCTCTTCGGCAGTAGCTGAGTTATTCTGAACTACCCGGGAGACTTGTTCGATTCCTCTGTTAATCTGTTCAATGCCGGTGGCCTGCTCGCTGGATGCATTCGCGATATTTCCAATCAGATTTGCCGATTTTTCTATTCCGTTCGCAATATCGTTCAGGGCATCTGCGGTTTCATTGGCAAGCTTGGTACCGGTGGCAACCTTGCTGATGGAGCCTTCGATCAGATCGGTGGTTTCCTTCGCAGCTTTCGCGCTGCGGGCAGCGAGGCTTCTGACCTCCTCCGCTACCACCGCGAATCCTTTTCCGTGCTGACCGGCTCTGGCTGCCTCTACGGCTGCATTCAAAGCCAAAATATTGGTCTGGAATGCGATATCGTCAATGACCTTGATGATCTTCGAGATGTCAGCCGAAGACTGGTTAATCTCTTCCATCGAGGAGAGCATGCCACTCATCTGCTGGTTCCCTTTTACGCCGTTTTCTCTGGCGCTGGCGGAAAGCTCATTTGCCTGACCTGCGCTGATCGCGTTCTGTTTCGTCTGGTTTGCGATCTCGGTAATCGATGCGGTAAGCTCCTGCAGTGTGCCTGCCTGCTCGGTGGATCCCTGCGAAAGCCCCTGACTCGCATCGGAAACCTGTCTTGCCCCTGATGCTACCTGTTCGGCGGCCTGATTAATCTCGCCCAACGCTTGCGAAAGAGAGAGGCTGATATGATTCAGAGAATCCTTGATCTCGATAAAATCACCCTTGTATTCTGCGGTGATCGTCTGATCCAGATTTCCGTCGCCCATATCCGAAAGGACCCTGGATATCTCTCCCACGTAGCTCTGAAGGTTTTCAATGGTTTCGTTCAGTGCATTCTTAATCTCGGCATGATCACCCCGGTAATCACCGTTCATCTTCACATGCAGATTTCCGCTGGCAATTTCCTTCAGTACGGCGGAAGCCTCCTGCACCGGTGCAACGATCGCGTCGAGGGTATTGTTGATTCCATGGATTACATTGCCGTATTCTCCATTGTACTTCTTCACATCTCCTCTGGCTTCCAGATCGCCGTTAACCGCGTTATCCGACAAAATCCTGGTTTCCTCAATCAGTTCCTTGATCGTATCAATCATCAGGATTACGGACGGAATCAACTCGTCATTTTCACTGAGCCTGCCGATTCCGCTGAGCTCTTCCAGATCACCAAGATCGCCGTTTGCGACGCGTTTGATGATCGCGATGACATGATTGACACGACCCGAAACATTGTTGATCGATTCGGCAATTTCCTTGTAGATACCCTGATAGCTGCCCTCGACCTTTACCGTAAAGTTGTTTCGGCTCATCTCCGCGAGAACCTCACGGCCCTCTGTCAATGCGCCGAGGCCATCGATGCAGAAATTGATATTATTTTTGATACTGTCGAAGTCTCCGCTGTAGATGTCGGTGATTTTTTCGGGGATTTCACCTTTTCCGATCTTATCCAGATAGGATGCAGACATTTCAAGAGGACCAATGATGGCATCCAGCGTCGCGTTCACCCCTTCGATGACCTTCGCGAAGTCTCCGCTGTGTCTGCCGGCATCCGCCCGATTGAACAACTGGCCTTTAATCGCGGTCATCGACAGATTGTTGATTTCCTCCACGAGCAGATTGACCGCTCCGATGCAGGTGTTGATGTTGTTCTTGGCGGTGTCAAAATCACCGTAATACTCTTCTGTGATCAGCGGTGGAATATCCCCTTTGCTGATGCGCTCCATATAGCCGACGGATATCTGCAGCGGCCGGATCAGTGCATCCATTAATGCGTTAACACACAGAATGATCTCTCTGTATCCGCCGCTGAAAGCGTCGGCATTGCCTCTTGCATCGAGGTTTCCTTCCACTGCAGCTTTGGTCAGGCTCCCTGTTTCAGCAGACAGCTTGCTCAGCTCCTGAATCACGTCCAGCAGACTTTTGGAAAGAATGTCCTTGTCTGATTTGGGAATGAGTTCGACGGACAAGTCTCCTGCAGCGATCTTCTCTGCCGCATTTGCCTGTTCCCTGATATTTTCTATCATTTTCTGGAACGCGTGGGACAACTGTCCAATCTCATCATCCGATTCTCTGCTTACATTTACATTTACATCGCCCGCTGCCAGGCTTTCGGAGGCCAGAACGATGTTTCTCAGAGGTCCTGTAACCACTTTTTTAATCAGAAATCTGGAAACGATGATCATAGCCAGTATCCCGATCACCGCAATGATGATCACTAGATACATCAATTGATTTGCCTGATTGATGATATCGCTGGCATCCATATCAACACCGATCATTGCCGCGGTATTCCCCTGTGAATCTATAACCGGGACAAATACAGTCAGCAGGTATCCGTAATCCGGATCTTGATAAAGCCCGTTGTCAAAAAACTCACCGTTTTCAAATGCCGCCTCGAAGGCGCTTCCCTCCTCCTCGGTGTCAAAGAAATTAAAGTATTCCACCTGTACATCAAAGGGGAAAATGTCATCCGGATTGTCTTCGGGTGCCTGTCCCTCAACGATGTAGCGAATCAAATGCTCCTCCACCAAGGGCTTTACTGCATAAAGGTACTTTACTCCGGTTGCCGTCTTGATTTCAGACAACAATGCTTTTATTTCCGCATAGTACCCGGTTTCACGGTCCGCATCCGCCAGCTCTTTCAGCAGATCTCCATCTGCATATTGAGCCACTACATTTCCCACTACAGCTGCTTGCTCGGCTTTCAGGGCAATGACTTCCTGCCGGTGCTCATAGATACTGGAGGAACCGATGAGGACAGTAATTACCAGAACCATGCCCATCAGGATCCAGAGTATTTTTCTGCTGATCGACCGCTTCCGGCCCAAATCTCTAACCTGTTTCATGTCTTCTCCTTTCCATAGATAAAATCTCGTCCATAATCATTCATATTGAATTGTCAGTACTTATGAGAACAAACTACATGTCTTCTATCGGCAGCAGCCAGGGAATCTTTAGGTAAATGTTGAACATAATGGATGATCACAAATGAGTTAAGAAAATAGATAGGGGCTGCTGAATAATCCGAAACCCGTTGAAATTATTGAACTTAACTCCATTTTTTGATATAATAAGTGCAAGGAAAAGAGATGAAAAACCGAAAAAAGCTTGCACTTTAGTCAGAGAAAATGGGAGAAAAGTCATG
>JAQUYZ010000303.1 GCA_028691625.1 Eubacteriales bacterium | reverse complement strand
CGGCATTACAGAGGAAGCGTTCAGAAACGGAGTTGAAACAGGAAAATTATCCGGGCATGTAGGTTTCCACGAATCCATCAATATGATTGCAGACGCCATCGGCTGGAAGGTTGAGAAAGTAACCCAGTCCATGGAGCCAATTGTGACAGATGTTGACAGAAAATCACCCTATGGTTTCGTAAAAGCAGGAAATGTAGCCGGCTGCGCGATGAAGGGCTACGGCTATTGTGACGGAGAGCTGAAGATTGAAATGGATCACCCGCAGCAGATTGAACCGGAGCAAGTTGGTGTACAGACAGGCGATTACGTCATCATCAAGGGAACTCCAAACATCAATATGGTGAATTCGCCGGAGGTCCCGGGAGGAATCGGAACCATTGCGATGTGTGTGAACATGATTCCGCACATAATCAATGCAAGACCGGGTCTTCATACTATGATCGACCTGCCGGTTCCAAGAGCCATCATGGGAGATATGAGAGATCTGATCAGCCCGGAAGCTAAAATTGTAAAATAAAGTCTGGCAGGTATTCTCCCGGAAACCGCCGCCTTTAAATGCTTCGCATTAAGACGGTAATCGGGTTCACGGTTTCCTTTAAGATTACCCTGCTACGGTGCCAGAAACGGAATTTTAGCGCGGAAGAAAGTAAAAGGTGAAGAAAATGATAAAAAAAGGTGAATGGGTGCGAATCCATAAAACAATATTGACGCCCGCGGAGCGAGCTCCTCAGGTTCCGGAGGACACCAGGAACGTTCCCCTTGAAATGTGGGATAAGGGCTTTCTGCAGTCAGATGCCAACATCGGTGATGAGGTAAGGATAGAAACCGTAACAGGAAGAATGGAAACCGGAACACTGATCGAAGTGAATCCTTATTATGAACATAATTTCGGAAAGTTCGTGCCGGAGCTTTTGGTGATCGACAAGCAAGTGACGGAAATTGTATTCGGAGGTGGAAAATAATGATGAAAGCCAACGATTACAATTCTGTAATGGCCAGAAAAGCCGAGATCATGCTGAAGTCGGTAGGGATTGATTATTCAAAGTTTGAAAGCGGCTCTATCGCGTTCGATTATGAAAAAATGATGCGGGAAACAGGATATTCTCTGGAGGAAATGCAAAATATCCAGTACAGCGTAGGCGTAGGAAATACTCCGGTTCTGGAGCTGAAAAATTTGACTGAGCTTGTGCGAAAGTGTGCTCCAGCCGGGAAAGGCGCAAGAATCTTTATGAAGGATGAAGCCTCCAATCCTTCCGGAAGCTTTAAAGCAAGAAGAGCTGCTAACTCCGTATATCATGCAAAAAGACTGGGATTCAAGGGCGTAGTAACCGCAACAAGCGGAAATTATGGTGCGGCGGTTGCATCTCAGGCTGCGATCAACGGTTTAAAATGTATCGTCGTTCAGGAATGTTATGATTCAAGGGGTGTGGGACAGCCGGAAATCGTTGAAAAAGCGAGAAAATGCGAAGCATTGGGTGCGGAAGTCGTTCAGCTCTCCGTTGGACCTGAACTGTTCTATAAATTTCTGCTTTTGCTGGAGGAAACAGGATACTTCAACGCATCCCTCTATACTCCGTTCGGAATTGCAGGAGTGGAAACCCTCGGATATGAAATTTCCATGCAGTTCAGAGAAAAATACGGAAAAGATCCCGACGTCGTCGTCTGCACGAATGCGGGCGGCGGAAATATGACCGGCACCGCAAGAGGTCTGATGAAAGCCGGTGCAAGCTCCAGGCTGATCGCTGCCAGCGTAAATCTTGCCGGACTGCATATGGCTTCCGACGGGCAGTTTAATAAAAAATCATTTACGACCGGACACACCGGCTTCGGCATGCCGTTTGCCTCCTGGCCGGATCGTTCCGACGTGCCGAGATCTGCAGCCAGACCCCTGAGATATATGGAACGGTATGTAACCGTTGCCCAGGGAGAAGTATTTTATATTACAGAAGTACTGGCCAGACTGGAGGGACTGGAAAAAGGTCCGGCAGGCAACACGGCCCTTGCTGCCGCATTCTCTCTGGCGCAGGAAATGGATCAGGATCAGACAATCATCGTATCCGAAACCGAATATACCGGTGCGGGCAAGCATATTCAGCCGCAGCTTTCCTTCGCGAGAGACAATGGCATTAAAATCTTCTTCGGCGATCCTGTCGATGAGGTTCCGGGAAAGAACATCATACTGCCGTCTCATCCGTCTCTGATCAAAGCAAGAGACGTCGACCTCGTGCATATGAGAAAATCTTTGATCAAAACAGCAGTCAATACCTACAAGGTGGAACCGACAGAGGAAGATATCGCCTTTCTTGCGGAAGAAACAAATTCCTGCGTGGAATTCGTCAAAGATGCTTTAAAATCAATAAAATAAGCACCAAGCAGGTGTAGTAGGGCGGCTTTTAAACTCGTTAGAAATCAGTATAGAAAGGAAAAGGAAGAATGAAAAGAGCAGATGATTTCCAAGAGAGACGAAAACACATTGCAACTTTAACAGACGAAGAACTCTACCAGAGATTCTGGAAGTTGACGGAGCAGGTGGTTGATCCGCTTCTCACATTGGGTAAAAAGAATACGACACCCTCCATCGAACGATCTGTACTGCTGAGAATGGGAATTTCCTCCTTAGAAACAAAGCCGATCGTGGAAGGCTGTATGGACAGAGGCCTTATGGGCAAAGGCGCCGGCCATGTGGTATATAAATTGGCAAAAACTAAGAATATTTCCATTCAGGAGGCCGGAACACTCCTCGCACAGGGTAAATGCTGGGACGAAGCGGCAGAATTATTCAAAGGAGGGAAATAAGATGAGCGATATGAAATTACAGCACAATGAAAAATTGGATATCGAAAATATCTTAAAAGACCTCGATCAATACAGACCAAAGAGAAGAGGGTGGACCTGGAGGACACCGGATCCCGAGCTTCGTATGGGTCCCTTTGCATATCGTGATGCCACAAAGCCTTTGGAAAACGGAATTGGCGTTCCTTCCTCCAAGTATTTTGACGGGATCGATCCGCAGCCGATGCCTGTGATCACGACAGAAATCGCATCCGGACGTTTCGAAGACGATATCAGACGGATGAGAATGGCAGCATGGCATGGCGCAGACCACATCATGGTAATTAGAACCGCAGGACAGTCCCACATGGATGGCCTCATTGAAGGTACTCCACAGGGGATCGGCGGTGTACCGATCACCAGGAAACAAGTCAGAGCACAGAGAAAAGCACTGGATCTCATAGAGGAAGAAGTCGGCAGACCGATCAACTACCATTCCTATGTTTCCGGAGTTGCAGGACCGGATGTAGCGGTTATGTTTGCGGAAGAAGGTATCAACGGCGCCCATCAGGATCCTCAGTACAACGTGCTTTACAGAAACATCAATATGGTGCGGTCTTTCGTAGATGCCTGCGAATCCAAAAAGATTATGTCCTGGGCGGATATCGCGCAGATCGACGGGGCAGACAATGCAAACGCAACGGCAAGACACGCCTGGAAGGTGATGCCGGAGCTGATTGTTCAGCATGCAATCAACTCTCTGTTTTCGGAGAAGGTTGGGATCAAACCGTCAAACATCTGTCTTT
>JAQUYZ010000302.1 GCA_028691625.1 Eubacteriales bacterium | reverse complement strand
TTGTTTTTATTTGTCCCTTAGCTCCCGTTTATATCTTCGGTATTATCTCACAGATGTCCCTGGGGATGTATCCTATCGTGGCATTGATCTCTATGGTGTTTATGATGCTGACTGCGTATAGTTATGGTTCAATGGCTCAGGCATTTCCGGTCGCAGGTTCGAGCTACTCTTATGTTCAGAGAAGCATCAATGTTCACCTTGGGTTCTTGTCCGGCTGGTCCATGCTCTTGGACTACGGATTATTCCCGTTGCTGCTTTTCACCTTTTCAGCCGGATATGTGGCGGAATTCACTTCCGTTCTGCCGGTTTGGGCGTGGGTCGGCATCTTTGTTCTTATCGTGGCGTTGATTAATATTTTTGGAATCGGAGTTACGGCAAAAGCGAATTTCTTTATTGCCGCACTGCAGATTGTAGCCTTAATCGCCTTTTTCGTTTACGCGATCATTGCCTTATCAAAAGGCGTAGGATCAGGGGAGGTAATAACACCAACCGCGGTAATTAATCCGTCGAAATTTGACATGAGCTTAATTATCGGGGCGGTTGCCATAGCTTGTATTAATTACCTTGGATTCGACGCGGTTACAACACTGTCCGAAGAAAGCAGCAACCCCAGAAAGACCATGAGGATTGCTCCGCTGCTGGTTTGCCTTGTAATGGGTTCAATTTTCTTTGTACAAGTATATTTCGGCCAATGCCTCTGGCCCGATTATACGAGCTATCCCAACCCGGATCAGGCATTCTTTTACATCATTGACAGTATTGGCGGCACTTGGTTCCATGTTCTGTTTTCCGTTGCCGTTGTCGTATCCTCGATTGGCTGCTGCATTACCTTTATTGGCAGCTGTTCCCGTATCCTTTATGCCATGGGCCGGGACGGTCTGCTTCCCAAAAAATTCTTTGGCGCTGTTCATCCCAAATATCAAACCCCTTATTTGAATGTGATTCTGATTGCCATCCTTGCTTTTATTGGTTCTGTATTTTTGCAGATCGCTTTAATTGCGTCGATGATTAATTACGGAGCATTGTTTGGCTTTATGTTTGTCAACCTCTCGGTAATCGTCCATTACTTTGTCAGATTAAAGATCAGAGGATTCAAGGGGGCCATTAAGTATTTGATCATGCCGCTTTTGGGCTTTTCCGTGTGCTTCTGGCTGTTTATCAATCTTGGAGGTACGGCGCTCATGGTAGGAACGTGCTGGATCCTTGTCGGCCTGATTTATTTAGCAGTTAAAACAAAAGGATTTAAGAGTTTGCCTCCAGAAATGGCCAATATCGTTAAAAATTTATAGTTCCGGCGAATCAGGGGCGCCCCTGCGAATCAGGCGCGCCCCTGCGTGATAAGGCGAAAACCGCAGGAATTCGCCTTGCTTTGATATGATACATGAGTTTGCACAAATAAAGGAGGTCATAAAGATGAATTTTTACCCGCAGCTGACAAAGGAAGAAGTCCTGGAAAAGAGCAGAAAGTACAGTCTGTACACCTGGGTTGCTCAAAAGGATGCTTCCTCCATTGCCGTGGAAAGAGGGGAGGGAGTCTACTTCTGGGATTATGACGGAACCAGATATTTTGACATGAACGCGCAGCAGGTAAACAACAATATCGGGTTCAACAACAAAAAGGTGATCCAGGCGATCCAGCGGCAGGCGGAAAAGCTTTGCTACGTTTCGCCCCGCTATACCACCGACGTGCGTGCACTGCTGGCGGAAAAAATCATCAGGGATATTGCCCCGGATCATATGAAAAAAGTCATGTTCACTTTAGGCGGAGCCGATGCCAACGAGTACGCGATCAGAATGTGTAAGGCGTTCACCGGAAGGGACAAGATCTTTTCTCAGTATGACGCGTACCACGGTTCGACCTATGGCGCCTGCAACCTGACCGGACAGAGAAAGCGCAGCAGCGCGAACCCTCAGATCCCTGGATTTATTAAATTTTGGGGGCCGAACCGGGATATGAAAGAGGAATTTCCGGACGAAGCGTCCAGAACCGCGTTTTATTTAAAAACGCTTCGCGATCAAATCCTTAATGAGGGTAGTGAAAACGTGTCCGCCATCTTCTTTGAAACCATTGCCGGCAGCACCGGCGCCATCATACCTCCCAAAGGCTATTACGAGGGCGTACGGAAGATTTGCGATGAATTTGGCATTCTGATGGTCTGCGATGAAGTTATGGTTGGTTTCGGAAGAACAGGCAAATGGTTTGCCTGTGAGAATTTTGATTTCAAGCCGGATATCATCACGTTTGCGAAAGGCGCTACGTGTGGTTATGTCCCGTTGGGAGGCGTTCTTGTGACTCAGGAGATTGCTGATTTCTTTGAAGATACAGCGCTTCCCTGCGGCCTGACGTATAATTCCCATGCGCTGGGCTGTGCCACCGCATTGGCGGTCATCGAGGTGTATGAAGAGGAAAAGCTGCTTGAGCGCTCCGCCGAAATGGGGAAATATCTCTCCGCGAGGCTTAACGAGATCAAAGCGGCCCATCCTTCCGTATATGATGTACGCTGTCTGGGTTTGATGTCAGCATTTGAATTACAACCTTCGATGAAGAGCCAAGAGCTGTTTAATACGGTCCTAGACAAGTTGAAGCAAGAGAAGTGCACGACCTTTGGGTATGATTGCTCTTTCCTGATTGCTCCGCCGCTGACAGTAACAAAAGACGAACTGGAAGAAGGGCTGCGGGCCGTAAACAAGGTTTTGGATTATACGGACACGCTGCTGTAATTAAAATGGAGGAGTTTTGTATTGAAATGTCTTACGTAAATGATTATTAACGGCCCTTATTGTGCCTAGGAAGGTTACGTAAATATCGACGGAGTTGAAAGCGGCAGGAGATTTACCCGAGGTGATACGGACTTTGCTACTAGTGCTATCTACAAGGTGGTGCGACAATATGCGGTGCTCAGGGGTAAAGCGATTACGTTGAAAAACGGGGTACAGATCCTCCAATATACAATCAAACCTATACTGCCTGATTGTATTATAAAGTAATTGCAGACATTAAAAAAAAGTTGTACAGCCGAAAGCCTATTTTCATTTTAGGCCATGAAATAATAGGAGGTTTTCATGAAACATTTTACCAAGATGACTCTGAACATCAACGGCGCTGACCGTATGTTCATCTGCGATCCTGAGAAGGACACACTGGCAAGTGTTCTTCGAAGGCTCGGGCTCACCGGAACAAAAATCGGATGCGGAACCGGCGTATGCGGCGCCTGTTCCGTTATTCTGGACGGAAAAGTAATCCGTTCCTGTACAAAAAAGATTAAAACCGTAAAAGAGTACAGTTCGGTCATCACCATTGAAGGGATCGGAAGTGCCATGAATCCCCATCCGCTTCAGTATGCGTTTGTGAATCTGGGCGCCGTTCAGTGCGGTTTCTGCACCCCCGGATTCATTGTATCGGCATATGCGCTGCTTGCAGAAAATCCGAAGCCAACAAGGGAAGAGGTCCGCGACTGGTTCCAGCAGCACAGAAATGTCTGCAGGTGCACAGGCTACAAGCAGATCGTGGACGCAGTCATGGAAGCTGCTGCCATTATGCGCGGCGAGAAAACACTTACAGATATTACATATGACTATAAGAA
>JAQUYZ010000301.1 GCA_028691625.1 Eubacteriales bacterium | reverse complement strand
AACCGCCCGATAAGCTGCTTTGCCCGTTCCGCTTTTGTGACAGAAACCGGATCGAGAAAGAGAGGGGTATCCTTAAATTTATCTGTGACATATTCCAATGTCTCCTCTGTCAGGTTCGTGTCAATGCCGACAATCTTTGCTTCTTTTATGCTTTCATAGGCTTCGTCGATAAAACCAACCGAAATCCGTTCCAGTACATCCATATTGCAGAGCGCCAGCTCCATGTCGCCCATCAGATTCAGGATGGACATGTACACTGCCGTGTTTTCCTCCTGCAAAAGCTTGACATGTTTTACATCGACGCCGAGATTTTCCAGTTCCCTGACCGCTCCTCTGCCTGCGAAATCGTCTCCCGCAACAGAGATAAAGCTGACAGAAGCTCCCATTCTGCTTAGGTTCTCTGCAATATTCCTTCCTACGCCGCCGTAGGACATTACGATTTTCCCGGGATTGGAATCACCCATAATCAGCTGATGATAGGGATTCCCTTCGATATCAGCCGTAATTCCGCCGATGATGATGATCTTACTCATACAAATATGCTCCCTCCGATGAATTCTCTGATGATGGAATTGTTCACGATGATGGAGTCATCCTCGATCGTTTTGAAATATTGAAGAAACTTCAGCATTCGAACCGCTTCGCTGTATTCCGGTTCCTCGCGTGTGATCTGGCGAAGCAGCGGCTCTGCGTATTTTTTCAGCACGGCCAGCTCGTAAACATGGACCGAGTTGAAGAATACATCCGCCTCCCCGTTAAACGGAAATATATTTTTATCCTCTCCTTTTCTGACCTTCGGCCACGAGCGGATCGTGCTCTGGGCGGAATGGCCCCGGAATTGATAATCTCTTACCATTCTCCGCAGCATTCTGGCGTCCGTCGTCGGGATTCTGTTATGCTCATCAATATTCAGCTGAGTCAGAGGACTGATATAAATCTTAAATTTTTCCTCGTCGTCAATCTCCGTGGTAAGTGCTCTGTTCAAGCCGTGAATCCCCTCGATGACGATAGGCTGTCCTTTTTTCGCACGAATGATTCTCTTCCCGAACACCTTCGTTCCGTTGAGGAAATCAAAGGTGGGAATATCCACCTCCTCACCGTTCAGCAGATTGTTCATATCACGATTAAACAAGTCAACATCCAGTGCGGTGATGTCTTCAAAATTCGGTTCTCCGTTCTCGTCCTTCGGTGTTTGACAACGCTCCACGAAATAGTCGTCGGTACCAAGGTAAAGAGGCTCAAGGCCGTTGACACGCAGCTGGATGATCAGTCTTTGCGCGAAGGTGGTCTTTCCCGAGGACGAAGGCCCTGAAATCAGAACGATCCTTTTCTTCTGTTCTTTGATCATATCCGCGATCTGTGCGATTTTCTTTTCATGAAGGGCTTCGGAAATCTGGATGATTTCTTTGTACTCACCGCTTTCAATCTTCTCATTCAGTTCCCCCACAAAAGAAATTCCCATGAGACGATCCCATGTCTTCGTTTCCCCGAAGACTTGATAGAGCAGCACCTCGTCCACAAACGGGGGAAGTTTGTCCGGCTCTGACGGATGTGGGAACCGCAGTAAAACACCCCTCCGGTATTTTCTGAGTTCAAAATACTTCACATATCTTGTGGAAGGTACCATTAATCCGTAGAAAAAATTCCGGAATCCCTCCAGAGAATAAAATGGAAATTTATCTGCCTCTGATCGTTGAAGCATCCTTTCCTTTTCCGAGTGGCCGTCTGCAATCAGCACCTTCAAGGTCTCTTCCCTGCTCAGGACCTCCCTTACAAAGGGAATATCCTTCCTGACGAGCTCATGCATTCTTTTCTCAACTTGCTGAACCTCCTCCACAGTGATGGGTTCCGGTGTCCTGATCTCAGTATATAGTCCTTTGTTCAATGAATTTTCAATGCCGACAGATACCTTGCCCAAAACATCGCGGATCGCCTTTAGATATACGAGAGACAAACTGCTCTGATAGATCAGATTCGCAGACTGGCTCCTCATATCCAGGAATTCTATGGTACAGGGCCTCTCAATCTTCTTTGTCAACTCGCTGATCTTATTGTCCACCTTGGCAGCCAGAACCATGAAAGGCAGGTCCTTATACTCCTCTGCAAGGCTTTCCAGTGTCGTCCCTTGCGCTGTCGTTCTTTCGACGGGCACCTCCCGCGGTCCCGTTATCAATTTGATTTTAATCTCCATTCCCGTCATGGCTCCTTTCTATATTATGATTCGGCGAACCTTTGAACAAAAAGGCGAAGCCGAATCTCAATCGTTGCGATCATTAAATCACCATCATGTCTCAAGGGTGATGCAATGATCGCTTCTTTGCGACAACGTCTGCGCCTCCGACTCGCTTCGCTCGCATGCTGTCCGTTTTGCCAATCCAAGCAAGCTTGGGGCAAAAAGGCAACGTCGCACTCAATGGTGGAATCATTATATCACCATCATGTCTCAAGGGTGATGCAATGATCGCTTCCTTGCAGCGAAGCCGAATCTCAATAGTTGCGATCATTATAACATAATTATTAACAAAAGTGGGCATAATCCTGTTTGAAAGGAGTGATATCTTTGAGAAATTTAGCTCTTATTTTGGTTATCATAGGTGCAATCAATTGGGGCCTGATCGGGTTTTTCAGATATGATCTGGTCTCAAGCATATTTGGCGGAAGCTACGATATTGTCAGCAGGACGATTTTTGCAATCGTCGGATTAGCGGGGATTTATGCAATATCTTTCTTCTTCCGGAAAAGCCAAACAATGCAATCATAGACGGGTTTGACCGTCTCATGGATTTCACGCTGATGACAAACAGGTCATTGAGCAGAACACAAAGCTGAAGGCAGGTGGATTCTGAGAGGAATCCCACTGCCTTCTTTTCGCAGTATCGTTCCAACCTTTTTATCGCTTTTTTCATTCACTTAGTGTTGACAAACCATGGCTCCCACTGTAATATCCTGAATTCCGAAGCAAATTAATCAAAAAATAGCCCGCCAAGATTGAAAATACAATGCACGGCGGGTTTTTAATTGATGCAAAAAGTCATAGTGAAACAGAAGCTTTTTTGGATGTCGCTAAAATATTTTTAATTTCTTTTAATGCAAGGAATTTCCTTGAAAAATCAATGCCCAGAGCATCATTCATGGACAGGGAGATTTCATCAGCATAATCGAACAGGTAAAGGTTCTTGTCAATTTGACTGCATTCAATGTTCCTTAAGCTGTCCAGGATTTGCGTAGAGGAATATTTGCCGCCAAGCTTCTGCTGCAGGATTCGGATGATTGTCAGTGCCATGAAGCAAATCAGGAAATGTGACTCGATACGGTCTTGGCGTGACAGATAAACGGGCCGAGCTTTCAGATCACTTTTTGTAACCTTAAAGGACTCTTCGATACGCCATAGCCCTCTGTAGATTTCGATAATGTCCTGATCGGATTTGTCTAACTCACTTGTGACAATGGCATAATAACCGTCAAACTTTTCTTCTTCCCGAAGCTTTTCTTCATCGAAAACCGGCATCTTTTCTGATGGCTTAATTTCGCCGGTCTCTTTGTCAAATTCAAGGTTTTTAATATAGTTCGCAGCGCCATAGGATGTGGC
>JAQUYZ010000300.1 GCA_028691625.1 Eubacteriales bacterium | reverse complement strand
GTATGAAAACGGCTTCGAGGATATCGCGGAACGTGTCATGAATATGCTGAAGCAGCGCGTCATCGGCGATTACCTCCATACCTCCTCTGTTCTGGATGAAACCTTCAGGGTAATGAGCGCGATCAACAATCAAAACGACTACATGGGTCCGGGAACGGGCTATCGTGTAAGTGACGAGCGGTGGGCTGAGCTGAAAGAAAAATTCAATGCCTTAAAACCGCAGGATGTATAGGAAGGAGGGTGTAACATGACAGACGGATATGAAAACAACATCACAGTGACCGAGCTGGATACGGCTTCTCAGGGAACCGGTGCGGACGAGGTAGTCATTGCAGTTTCACCGGCCTTTGGAACCAAAATCAAAAAAACCATCATCGACATCGGACTGGACAAAATACTGAAAGAGTTATGTGCGGGGATTGAAGAGGAAGGGATGAAATATCGCTTTGTCAAGGTATACAACTCCACGGATCTGGCATTGATCGCTAGTCAGGGGTCCAGACTTTCCGGTTCCGGCATCTGTGTGGGTCTGCAGTCAAGAGGCACAACGGTGATCCATCAAAGAGATCTGGTTCCTCTGGACAACCTGGAATTGTTTCCCCAATCTCCCCTTTATGATGAAACAATCTACCGTAAGATCGGGAAAAATGCAGCCAAATATGCAAAGGGTGAAAATCCGGAACCGGTAGAAATCCTGAACGATTTCATGGTGCCGTCCAAGTATCTGGTGAAATCCACCTTGCTTCATTTTAAGGAAGGCGAAATGATGGATAAAGGCAAAAAGGCAGTAGAAGTCAATATTAACTTTTTGTTACTTGAATAGGAGGAAAAGAAATGTCAGAAAAAAGACTTACGCCACATGAAAGCGGCGAATTGAAGAAAGTTCTGAAACCAATTCATTTATGGGCGATCGCGGTCGGACTTGTAATCTCCGGTGATTATTATGGCTTTAGCTACGGTTTTGCAACAGGCGGACCGGTATCATTCCTGGTATCATTTATCCCGGTAACGATTATGTATGTTACCTTTTTATTATGCTATACTGAACTGGCCACAAGCATTCCCCACGCAGGCGGACCTTCCGCATATGCCAGAAAGGCCATGGGGCCATTTGCAGGTTTTATCACAGGCTTTTCTGTTCTGATTGCCTTTCTGGTATCACCCTGTGCAGTTGCAATCACAACGGGTGCATTGGTGAATTATCTGATCCCCGCCATCCCTGCTGTCTGGGCAACTGTTGGATTCTTCTGCTTCTTTGTTTTAATCAATTTATTCGGAGTAAAGTCCTCCTCCGTGCTGGAGCTGGTCGTAACGCTGGTTTCCCTTGTTGGTCTGGTGCTTTATACTGCGGTTGCGGCGCCTCACTTTGAAGCATCCAATTTCTTTACAGACCCGGCATTCACCAATGGTTTTGCAGGGGTTGCAGGTGCCATGACCTACGCGATGTGGTTCTACTTTGCCATCGATGGTGCTGCGATGCAGGCTGAAGAAATGGAAAACCCGAGGAAGGATATTCCGAAAGCGTATATTCTCGCCATCGCGACTCTGTTTGTGTCTTCCCTGATTGCGATCTTCCTGCCTGCAGGGATTGCAGACTACAAGGATGTTGCCCAGTACGACTATCCGCTTGCAAGATCGCTGGAGCTGGCGCTTGGAGCCGGAAGTGCATGGCCAAAGGTAATTGCAATTGTTGCATTGTTCTCTATGGTAGCATCCTTCTCCGCGATCGTGCTGGCTTTCTCAAGACAGTCCTTTGCAATGGGAAGAACAGGCTATCTGCCGCCGGCTTTTGCACGGGTCAATAAGTGGGGCTGCCCAACATTTGGATTAATCATTCCTGCTGCTTTTGCCCTTGTGCTTGCTATGACGGGTCAAACTGCGGTAATGGTTACCATTTCGGTATTTGCAGCCTTGATTATGTATACGATCGTTATCATTACTACCTTCATTCTGAGAAAAAATGAACCGAACATGAACAGGCCGTTCAAGGTGGTTTATCCAATCGTTCCGGTGATTGCACTGATTACGGTTATTATATTGTTTGTATGCGTATTGGTTTATAACATAGCGGTGCTGAAATGGGTATTGGCCGTTTATGCTGTGGCTATTATATATTACCTGCTGTATGGTAAGAAGTATCTCCGTCCGATCGATGAAGAATTCAATCTGGATTGACAGGTCAGGACAATCATATTGAAAGGAGACCAATTATGACTGAAAAGTTAGATGCGATAAAGGATTATCCGCTGTATGAAAAGCATTCGGATCTCATTAAGACGCAGACAGGGAAATCCATAGACGAGATCAATATGGAAAATATTCTTTCCGGAAAGGTTACACCGGCTGACTGCAGAATCAGTGCAGAGACGCTGGTCTATCAGGCGGAGATTCAGGAATCCTTCGGCAATCCCGCCATTGGTGCAAACTTCCGGCGGGCTGCGGAGATGACCCGGATTCCGGATGACAGGATCATCCAGATCTACAACCGCATGAGACCTCATGTATCCACAAAGGAAGAGCTCCTGGCCATTGCGGATGAATTGGAGACGAAGTATGATGCGAAAATCAACGCCGCACTGCTGAGAGAAACGGCGGAGGTTTATGAAGGCAGAAAGATGTTCCGCGTTGAGTAATCAGAGCAAATATGTTAGACTAGCTGTACGAACCGTGGGGAAAAATGCCGCGGCGGTTCGTACAGCTCTAACGAGGCGAAAAGGTTTTTCGCCTCGTTAGAAAACTTTCTGCTCGATGCAAGGAGGAAATCATGATTCAATATGTTGCCGGAGTGGATATCGGGAATGCGACAACAGAAACCGCTCTGGGGCGGATCGAAGACGGAAAATTGACCCAGTGTGTCAGCGGCATTTCCGCAACCACGGGGATCAAGGGTACGAAGGAAAATATGCAGGGAATCAAACGTTCCCTGAAAGATGCGGCAGCAAAGCTGGGCATTGATTACAAAGATCTGGATCGGATCCGGATCAATGAAGCAACACCGGTAATCGGTGATTTTGCGATGGAGACCATTACGGAGACCATTATTACCGAATCCACCCTGATCGGGCACAACCCGGATACGCCGGGCGGACTGGGTCTCGGCACCGGGAAAACCATACTGATCACAGAGCTCGAAGGAGCGGATAAAAATGAAAAATATATTGTTGTCGTACCGGAAGAGGTGGATTTTGTCGATGCGGCAAGGATACTGAATGAGAAAAGGAAGAACGGGTATCAAATAGAGGGTGCCATTATCAAAAAGGATGATGGTGTGCTGGTAAATAATCGTCTGGACCGCAAGATTCCAATCGTGGACGAAGTGGAAATGATCGGCAGGGTTCCCCTGGGAATGCCCTGTGCTGTCGAGGTAGCACCTCTGGGCAGCTGCATCGACCTCCTTTCCAACCCCTACGGAATCGCCACGGTGTTTGAGTTAAATACGGAAGAAACAAAGCAGATCGTACCGATTGCCAAGGCGCTGATCGGGAACCGGTCGGCTGTGGTAATAAAAACACCTGCCGGGGAGATCAAAGAGAGAAGGATCCCGGCAGGAGAGATCATGATCCACGGGGAGCATAAAATTTATAAGGCTTCTGTTGACCGTGGTGCACAG
>JAQUYZ010000299.1 GCA_028691625.1 Eubacteriales bacterium | reverse complement strand
CGATTTTACCATATGGGACTGGGGTCCGTCCGTCCGTATGTTCTGCCCCGCTTTGATCCGCTTTAGAACAGGGATCATCAGCGGTGTTCCTATGATCGTTATCACAAACGCAATTGCCGCGGTCATCCCGATTTGTAAGTAATCCATGCTTATTTCATCTCCATTATTTTCTTAACGACCTGATCCATCGCCATGCCCCTTGAGCCTTTCAGCAGGATGACATCACCAGATGATATCATACTACCAACGTCATTGATCAGCAACTCCTTTGTTTCATAATAATGGACTTTATTCTCTCCCAGTATTTCTTTCGCAGCGTCTGCGATATGCCTTGCTTGAATGCCAACCGCAAAAAGAAGATCAATGCCGCTTTCCGCGGCGTATCTTCCGACTTCGGCGTGGAATGCATCGGAGTTTTCACCGAGTTCATACATATCCGCGAGAACTGCAATCTTTCGGAATCCCTTTGTTGCAGTCAATACATCGATCGCCGCCTTCATGGAATCCGGGCTGGCATTATAAGTGTCATCGATGATTTTCATCCCGTTTTTGCCTTTGATATTGAGTCTTTTATCCGTGATCTCCAGTTTCAGAAGTCCCTTTGCAGCGTCCGCCATGGGGATTCCGCAGGAGACCCCCGCGGCGATGGCAAGAGCTCCGTTGTATGCGTTGTGACGGCCGGGTACATTCAGCCGGAAGGTCTGCATTTCCTTCTCATGCTCCACGGTAAATTCGATCCCGCCTTCTCCGTAATCGATGATATTGGAAAGGATAAAACTGCTTCGTCCCGTTTCACCTGCAGTAACCACATGATAATTCCCCTGCACGTCTTCTTTTGAAAGAAGGTCCTGATCCTCATTTACAATGAGGATTCCATCCGGGGTGAAATAGTTGGTGATTTCCAGCTTTGCCTTCCGTATATTCTCCCTGCTGCCGAGATTTTCAATATGTGAAATCCCGATATTGGTGATAATTCCGATATCGGGGTGAACCAGCTCCGCCAGCAGGTCGATTTCACCCAGCTCGCTCATTCCCATTTCAAATACAGCCGCTTCCGTATCCTCCGGCATGGAAAGCACAGTCAGGGGCAAGCCGATGTGGTTGTTAAGATTCCCCGGATTTCTGGCTGTCTTATATTTTTCGGAAAAAATCCAATATAACATTTCCTTTGTGGTGGTTTTTCCCGTGCTGCCCGTTACCCCAACCTTTTTCACAGAAAAGAGTGAGAGGTAATACGCTGCCAAATCCTGCAGCCCCTTGGTGGTATCGCTGACCAATATCAGATTCAGTGTTCTGTTCCATTCTTCGTCCGGCTTTCTGGAAAGGATCACTGTGCTGCAGCCCCTCTCCAGAGCCTGGGGAATAAAATCGTGGGCGTCATGGTGCTCTCCGATCAGCGGAAAGAATGCTTCTCTTTCTGTGACCTTTCTTGAATCCGTTGAAACCCCGATGATTTCATCCTGTGGATTTCCCAGCAGCAATTCCCCTCTCACTGCTTTCGTTATCTGTTCGATTGTTAATTTCTTCATTTTATTCACCGTTCTCTATTATTTTTTTTACTGCTTCCCTGTCATCGAAATGAAGTCTCTTCGTTCCAATAATCTGGTACGTTTCATGACCTTTGCCGGCTATCATTATTATGTCTCCTTTTTTATAGATGGAAACAGCTTTTTTAATCGCTTCGTATCTGTTTTCAATTATCTCATAATTGCAGCCCGTCTCATAAATCCCTGCTTCAATGTCGGCAGTGATCGTTTCCTGCTTCTCAGTCCTCGGGTTATCGCTGGTAATAATGCAGTAATCGCTGTATTTCCCGGCAGCTGCTCCCATCTGGGACCGTTTGCTTCTGTCCCGATCACCGCCGCAGCCAAAAATACAGATTAGCCTGCCTTTTTTAAAGTCAGTGGCTGTTTTCAGCACCTTTTCCAGACCGTCCGGCGTATGTGCGTAGTCTACGATGGCAATGACTCCCTTGCTGTTTTCGACCAGTTCAAATCTCCCCGGTACACCCTTTAACGCCTCCAGCCCCTTCCGGACCGTCAGGAAGGAATAACCGGCAGCTCTGGCACAGCCAACCGCAGCCAATCCGTTGTATATGGTAAAGATACCCGGTGTATTCAGTTTTAAAAGTTCACTGCGACGAGTTGCCTCCGTCACTTGGATCAGGGATCCTTTCTCCGTTGTTTCCAGAATTTCGGCGTAATAATCAGCTTTCTTATCTCTCAGAGAATAACCGTAAGCTTCTTTGCCCTCTTTTTTCAGCTGCCCGTAGAGGCGCTTACCGTATTCATCATCAAGGTTGACAATTGCCGCTCCCTTTACCAAATCAAAAAGCTTTTTTTTCGCTGCAAAATAATCCTCTGCATCCTTATGGAAATCCATATGGTCCGACGTCAGGTTTGTGAATAGAGCGGATTCAAATTCAATGTCACCCACTTTGCCAAGCGCAAGCGCATGAGAAGAAACCTCCATGACGCAATGAAGAATGCCCTGCTCCTTCATTTCCCAAAACATTCTCTGCAGATCGCAGGATTCCGGCGTCGTATTCTGTGCCTCATATTCCCTGTCTCCCACGTGGTGGCTTATGGTTCCGATCATGCCGCATTGGCTGCCGCCGGCTTCAATCATGCTCTTCAGCATATAAGCAACCGTCGTTTTTCCGTTTGTTCCCGTAACTCCGTAGAGATGAAAGGGAACCTCTTTGTTTTCATAAAAATTTGCTGCCATCTTTGAAAGCGCCCTTCTGCTGTCTTCCACCCGTAAGACAGGTACTGTTTTTAAATCAATTTCTTCTTCACAAACGACAACCGATGCGCCGTGAAAAGCTGCATCCAAGGCATAGATATGTCCGTCTGTTTGAAATCCCTTTATACAGACAAATACATATCCCTTTTTCACCAGTTTCGAATGATATGTAAGCCCCGTCACCTCAAGATCACTGAGGTCGGCAGGGTAAGGTATCTCTGTTCTGCTTAGCAAATTCTCGAGTTTCACCTTACCGGTCCCTCCTCGCTGTTCTGTCAATTTTTATACAAGCAGACTGTGCCTCCCTTTTGCATTTTTTCTCCCGGCTTCGGATACTGGTCCACGATCATAAAATCCTCTCCGCCCTCTGTGGCAGGCGATATGGTATAAGTCAGATTTGCGCCTGCGAGAATCCCGATGGCTTCGCTCAAATTTTGATGTGTCACATCCGGAATGATTGTATAAGAGCTTTCCATCGCCTGCTTTTCTTCCTCGCTGTAGGAGGGATGTATATTCAAATATCGTAACGTTTCTTCAAGAACCATTCTCACACCCGGCGCGGCAGTCTGGCTCCCGAACTTGACTCCCTTCGGATTATCAACAATCATCAGGATTGCGATCTGAGGATCATCCATCGGTGCCATGCCGATGAAGGAGGAAAAGGTTTCTTCACTGTATCCGCCGCCTTGTGCCTTGTTTGCAGTACCGGTTTTTCCGCCGATTCTGTAACCCGGTATTTTCGCATTACCGCCGCCGCCTTCTCCGACAACGGATTCCATGATCAGGCTCATTTCCTCTGCGGTATCCTCTGATACGACCTGACGAACCACTTTCGTATCAAACTTCTGTATCACATTTCCATTGTCATCCTTCAGC
>JAQUYZ010000298.1 GCA_028691625.1 Eubacteriales bacterium | reverse complement strand
TGTTTTGCTTGTTAAGGCGCAATTCGCCAGAATACAATCTTAGTAATATTGATAGTATATATTATGTATGTTACAAACGTGTTACGCAAGCTTTAAAATCCTTTTACATTATTATGGATGGAAATCGCCCAAAATTTACCGTTTTTCAACTTTTGTCCAGCAAGGAATGCTTGCCTGTCCGCCTGTTTTCGTGCATAATAGTTTGTAAGAAACAAGTGATTTTCTCACAAAGGAGCAAAAAGGATGAAGGTTGTAAATATCTATACCGACGGTGCCTGTTCAGGCAATCAAAACGAGACAAATATCGGCGGCTGGGGTGCCGTGCTGGAATACGAAGCTCATCAAAAAGAGCTTTTCGGCGGAGAGCCGAATACAACCAATAACCGCATGGAGATGCTTGCTCTGCTCAATGCGTTCCAGGCGCTCAATCAAGACAGCTTACGCATCCGAGTCTTTTCCGACAGTTCCTACCTTATGAATTGTTTCCGTGAAAAATGGTATGAAAACTGGTATCAAAACAACTGGAAAACCTCCAAAAAAACAGATGTGGAAAACAGAGATCTTTGGGAAGCGCTCTTTGCCTTCATCGGCCGGCACAACATTGAATTTTACCGTGTCAAAGGTCATGTAAACCTCAATAGCAAGACGACGAAGGTCGATCCTATTTATCGTAAATTTGTCGAATGGAATGGACCGTCCTTTACCATGAAAGACTTTCTTTACGTTACCAAAATGAATAACCGGGCCGACGAACTCGCAAATATGGGGATCTCCGTTGTTAAATCAGCTCCGCTATGATAATCGCCATATCATCCATTGCAGGCTTTTTTGCAAAAACCTCTGCATCGTCAATTACCTTTCTCGCAAGGGCCTTTCCCTTCAGCGCGGAGTTTTCTTTTATCGACCGGATCAGGCTTTCCGCTCCGTAAAGCCTGTTCTCTTCGCTGCAGGCTTCAGAGATCCCATCCGTGTACAGTATAATCCGGTCACCGGTTTCAACAGGCATCGTCACTGCGATATGCGGTGATTTTTTCATCAGTGTACAAACCGGCATGCCCTTCACTTCGGCCTCAATCAATTCCCCTGAATTTTTTAAGAGGATCGGCAGACAGTTATGACCGGCGTTGAGAAAGGTTGCTTCCTTCGTTTCCTGATTATAAAGGCAAAACAGGATGGTGAGATACTGTTCTTTGTCGACACCCAATTCGTTGTAGCTTTTCTGAAGAATATCCAGAAGTCCCTGCAGGTCGAACTTTCTTTCACCTACTCGTCCCCGAACCAGCTGTCGCAGAAAAATCGTTAACAGAGAAGACGTGATCCCATGACCGGATACGTCTGCAATATAGATTAAGGACTCACTGCTGTTCATTCTGATGACGTCAAACAGGTCTCCTCCCAGGTCCTCGCTGGGATGGTAGACAGAATTGATCTCCAGGGCGTTCCAATATGTACCGTCTATCGGCAATGCACGATTTTGTATGTGCTTTGCAAATTCCACATCCGCTTTCAGTTTCTCATAATGCCTCATGAGTTCATCTTCGATTTTTTTCTGCTCTGTGATATCGTGAAACAGTTCGATGGAATACTGCTCGCCATTTTCAACACTGACCGGAGAAGAGATCACATTATAAAATCTGCTCCCGATTGGAACATGCTTCATCCCGGTTTTCCCGGTCTCCTGGGTTTCCTTCGTAACACAATGGTCGCATTTATCTACCCGCCCCAGCAGCGAATAGCAGATATGCCCCAAGGTATGTCCGAATTCCTGCCGCATTTTTTTATTCATATAGATTACTTTATGGTCTGCATCCATGACTCTGACCATATAGTCCATTTCCTCGATCACTTCCCGCATTAAGGATGGATTTTCTCTGATTGGCATATTCACTCCTCCTTTTTATCGTTTTCTGGCCAGAAACTCCAGAGCCTCCGAATAGGATCTGACTCCCTTACCCCAGATCTGTTTGAGACAAACATTCTTGATCACCGATACTTTTCGAAAATCTTCTCTGCTGTTGATATCGCTCAGGTGCACTTCCACCGTGGGGAGCCCTACCGCAGCAATGGCATCCCGGATCGCAATACTGTAATGAGTATAGGCGCCCGGATTGATTATGATGCCGTCTGCCCTGCCATAACAGTCCTGAATCTTATCAATGATGTCCCCTTCATGGTTCGATTGATAAAAATCCAAGACAAGATCCAGCTCCTCACCCTTCTGCGCCAATTGGCGGTTCATCTCTTCCAGTGTGAGGGCGCCGTAGATTTCCGGTTCCCGTATGCCGAGCAGATTCATATTCGGCCCGTTGATTATTTGTATTTTCATCGTTCTGCCTTTGTCCTCTATTTTACTTTCTTTTTTTCGGCTGCGCCGCAGTACAGGCAATAGAATTATTATACCATATTTCCCTGCAAAATACATGAATTAATGCACCCTTTTTTGTATCTGGTATATTGCTTCCACCGCCAGGTTCATTTCTCTCCGCGTATTGGCAGGTCCGACACTGAATCTGACAGCGCCTGTATCATACGTTCCGATCGTTTTGTGAGTCAGCGCTGCACAATGATAACCGCCCCGGGCTGCAATTCCATATTCTGAATTCAGAATATCACAGACTTCTTCACAGCCCCGCTTCCTTAAATTGAAGGAAACGATTCCGGTTTTTTTTCTGCAGTCCCAGGGTCCGTATACAGTTACGCCGTTCATATTGCGCAGTGCCCCATCCAGTATTGCGATCAGCTCATCCTCATACGCTCTGATATTTTCCACTCCTAACTTTTGCACATGCTTCGCAGAAAATCCCAATCCTATTATTCCCGGTGCGTTTACCGTTCCGGCTTCAAAGCCCTCCGGGAATTCTGAAGGCTGAATCAATTCTTTTGAGCTTGTTCCGGTGCCTCCCTGTTTTAAAGGCTTTATCCTTACATCCTCTTTTACATAAAGCATGCCGGTACCCATAGGTCCCAGCAGACCCTTATGACCCGGGAGCGCCAGTAGGTCAATCTTCATTTCATTTACATCAATGTGCAGACAGCCTGCGCTTTGTGCTGCATCCACCATAAACAAAATATTCTTTTGCTTCGCTGTTTCACCGATTTTCTTTATGGGCATGATCGTTCCGGTCACATTGGATGCATGGGTGCAGACAATCAGCTTTGTGTTTTCTCGGATTTCTTCTTTTAATCGTTCGATATTCATGGTTCCATCGCCTGCGCATCTTACTATGGTCGTCTCAATCCCGGATTCCTCCAGTGAGGTCAACGGTCGCAAGACGGAATTGTGTTCCATGGCGGTTGTGATTACATGATCTCCGCTCACCAAAACACCTTTGATGCCAAGGTTCAGCGCTTCCGTTGCATTGGATGTAAATACGATCCTGCTGCAGTCTGCTATCTGAAAAAGTTTTCCAATCTCTTTCCTTGCCTTATAAATTTCTTCGCCGGTTCTCATTGACATACGGTGTCCCGACCTTCCGGGATTCCCACAGTAATCAACTATACATTCCTCCATCACGCGCAGCATTCCCCCCGGCTTTGGGAAGCTTGTAGCTGCATTATCCAAGTATATCATAAAACAACCTCCGATCGAATTAGAAGTTGAACCGTCACTTCTTCTTCATAT
>JAQUYZ010000006.1:11616-17245 GCA_028691625.1 Eubacteriales bacterium | reverse complement strand
GGTGGAGAAATCCCCATTGCAGGGGCGGCGGGAGATCAGCAGGCTGCGCTGTTCGGACAGACCTGCTTTTCGGAGGGGGAAGCGAAAAATACCTATGGAACCGGCTGCTTTCTTCTGATGAACACCGGTACGAAGCCGGTATTTTCTCATAACGGCATGATTACTACGATTGCCTGGGGAATGAACGGAGCCATAAATTACGCGCTTGAGGGCTCTGTATTTGTTGCTGGAGCCGCGATTCAATGGCTGCGCGACGAGATGAAACTGATCGATCGAGCTTCCGATTCCGAATGGATGGCAAGAGAGGTGAAGGATACCAACGGCGTATATCTGATTCCGGCTTTTGTCGGGTTGGGCGCCCCATACTGGGATCCCTATGCAAGGGGAACGATTGTTGGTATCACCAGAGGAGCGAACAGATTTCATGTGGTACGAGCAACGCTGGAATCATTGGCGTATCAAACCAACGATGTGTTAAAGGCCATGGAAGAGGACGCGGGGATCAAACTGACTTCACTCAAAGTGGACGGTGGTGCCTGTGCCAACAATTTTCTGATGCAGTTCCAGGCAGACATCATTAATGTATCGGTGAAAAGACCTGTCTCAATCGAGACGACTTCCTTGGGAGCCGCATATCTTGCCGGTCTTGCCACCGGTTACTGGAAAAGTCGGGAAGATGTTTCAGAAAACTGGCAGGTATCACGGATCTTCGAACCAGAA
Organism: Eubacteriales bacterium; assembly: GCA_028691625.1. Lineage (GTDB taxonomy): Bacteria > Bacillota > Clostridia > Peptostreptococcales > Anaerovoracaceae > Anoxybacterium. The sequence continues at coordinate 16,525 of JAQUYZ010000006.1, read as the reverse complement.
ATGGAAAGCGGCATCAGGGGTGAATTGCTGAGTGGATGGAAAAAGGCTGTACAGGCATCCCTTGGATGGGCGAAATAATACGTGTGAGATAAAAAGACAGGAGCAATTTTAAAAGTGACGGTACAGAAGAAAGAGAGAGACTATCTATTTGACAATATCAAAGCGGTTTTGATTTTTTCCGTGGTGCTTGCTCATTATTTCAGAATGAGTGATTCTTTCACGTTAACTGCCTTTGGCGGAGCCGCATATGTGATTTCATTTTCCTATATCATGCAGGGGTTTTTGTTTGTATCCGGATACTTTTCGGGGAATCTGGACAAATGCCGGTCGACGGCATTCCGGACATTTCTGTTTCCCTATCTCATTTTAATGCCCGTCATGTTCGGGATCCGCTATTCAATTTTTGGAAATGCGCATTTGAATTATGCGCTGCCCACGATGGCACTCTGGTATTTGCTCACATTATTCTATTATCGATTTCTGCTGAAAGATCTCGTGAGAATAAAATACATCCTGCCGATCAGCATTGTAATTTCACTGATGGCAGGCTTTGTTCCGTTTCTGAATTCCACGCTGTCCCTGGGAAGGACCTTCAGTTTTCTCCCTTTTTTCCTGCTGGGCTATTATTTTAAAAAGGAATGGATCGAAAGGCTCCGGGCTATCCCGAAAGCCGCGGGCCTTCTCGCCTTGGCCGCACTTCTTTGCATTTCCGTTTCCATTGCCTGTTTCCATCTGTTTCCCTTAGCGGCGCTTTATATGAAAGCATCCTATGGAGCCACCGGCTTGTCCTGGTATCAGGGAGTAACGGTGAGATCCTTCATTTTGCTGATTTCAGTGCTATGGATCTTTGTATTTATCAATCTTGCGCCAAAGAAAAAGACATTTCTGGTCCTTGTCGGCCAGAATACGATGACGATTTATGTACTCCATATCATCGTTCGATATATCATAAAATACTTTGGGGATTCTTTCGGACAGGATGTCCGGTCCTATCTGATGCTGACAACGGCGGCAGTTTTGTCCAGTTGGCTGTTCTCGAGGCCGGTTTCCTTGAAGCTGTATCATTTCCTGATGGACACGCTCTACGAGTGGATTATTTCAAAACCTCGAACTTTAATTCGGCGAATTTTATGATCAAATCGACACAACCATCAATCCCCGCTGTGCTGGAATTGATAGAGAGGTCGTAAGTATCGGCACGGCCCCATTTTTCACCGGAATAATAATTGTAATAAGCGGCTCTCTTTTTATCTGTTTTCATCATCACATCTCTGGCATCTTTTTCAGGGATTCCATAGGTGTGAATCACTCTGTCAAGCCTGTCCTGCTCGCTTGAATGGATAAAAACCGTAACCATATGCGGCACTCCTTTGAGAATATAGTCAGCGCATCGGCCCACAATGACACAGGAGCCATTGGAAGACAGCTTTTTAATTATGCTTGATTGAATCTGAAACAGCTTGTCATTCATGGGAAGCTCGTTGAATAGGGAGATCCTGTTGCCGTAGATGTTGTTATTGCAGGCTGCTGCCATCCAAAAATTGCGATAGGCTTTTTCATCCGCATCGCTGAACAAGCCTTCATCAATTCCGCTTTCCTCAGATGCCAGGTGGATAATGGATTTATCATAAAAGGGGACATCCAGCTTTTCAGCGAGCTTTTCACCGATCAGTCTTCCACCGCTCCCAAATTGCCGCGCGATTGTAATAATGACATTGTTTTTCATTCAGCAACTCCTTTCTCACACAATAAATTTATCCTATATGTTTAAAATTATATCACATACGGTAAATATAGTAATATATAAATTAAAAAAATGGAGGCTGTTATGACAGATCAGAGTCCAATTCTGTTAGCTTTATTAGGGACCGGAGGTACATTTTTGTTGACTGCTTCAGGTGCAGCTGTCGTTTTTTTCTTCCGGAAAGAAATGTCAACGGACATCCGGCGTCTGTTTCTCGGCTTTGCTGCGGGAGTCATGATCGCCGCATCGGTATGGTCCTTATTGATACCGGCCATTGAAATGGCGGAGGAACAGGGCGGGATTGGCTGGATCCCTGCTGCAGGCGGTTTTATTCTGGGTGGAATATTTCTTTTCCTTATGGATAAGCTGCTGCCGCATCTTCATTCTGAGAGTAAATTTCCAGAAGGCTTGCATTCAAGCTGGAAAAGAACGACATTGCTGGTTTTGGCAGTCACTCTTCATAACATTCCGGAAGGGCTTGCGGTTGGTCTAACCTTTGGTTTAGCTGCCCAGGGCAATTCAACGGTGACCTTGGCCTCAGCCATCGTTTTAGCAGTTGGAATCGGACTTCAGAACTTCCCGGAAGGCGCGGCGATTTCACTCCCTCTCAGACAGGAGGGCTTATCCCGTACAAAATCGTTTCTGTACGGAGCCGCATCCGGTGCCGTTGAGCCTATTGCAGGCCTGCTCGGCGTACTTCTCGTAGGTTCCATCGTCGGAATTATGCCATGGCTGCTGGCGATGGCTGCGGGTGCAATGATCTATGTCGTTGTCGAGGAGCTGGTGCCGGAGGCTTGCCTGGGAGAGCATTCCCATAAAGGCACCGGAGGGGTCATGGTTGGTTTTCTGGTGATGATGGTTTTGGATGTTGCACTGGGATAATTTTTTGTAATTATTTTATAAAACACTGTTGACAAAAAAGAACAACAGTGTTAAATTAAAACTAAGGTTTAGCACTCACCCGTTAAGAGTGCTAACAAAAAAGATTATATGCTGCTGACAAGCTTTGAAAAGTGGTGATAGATATGGATTTAACGGAAAGAAAATTAAGAATATTACAAGCGATTGTTGGTGATTTCATCCGTTCCGCCGAACCTGTCGGATCAAGAACGCTTTCCAAAAAGCTGGATATGGGAATCAGCCCTGCTACCATCAGAAACGAAATGTCGGATCTGGAGGAAATGGGGTTTTTGACGCATCCCCACACTTCTGCCGGAAGAGTCCCTTCTGACAAAGCATATCGGTTATACGTCAACAATTTGATGCAGAAATATGAATTGCCTGAGGAAGAGAAGCAAATCATTGCAGAAAAGCTTACAAAAAATGTGACCGAGCTGGAAAGAACCATACAGCATGCAGCGACTCTGCTTTCGGAGCTTACGAGCCTGACATCCTTTGCGATTACGCCGAACCAGGAATCCAATCACCTGAAGTATATCAATTTTTTGCCGGTGGATGAGGCAACGGTCATTTTAATGATCGTTACGGAAAGCGGAAAAGTGTCCAACACCACAATCAAAATGAAAGTGCCCTATACAGAAGCGAATCTCACACTGCTTTCAAAGGTGATGACCTACAATTACAAAGGGAAGAAGTTGAGCGATATTCTTACATTGGATATCATCAGGAACTTTAAAACCGACATGGAAGCGATGAGCAGATTAATGGAAAATATCAGGCCAAATTTTATCAGTACTTTGGAGAACATGCTCAATGTGGATCTGTTTCTGGATGGAGTCACAAATATCTTCTCCATACCGGAATATACTGATATCGTAAAAGCCAAAGTATTTCTTGAGATGATCAATCGGAAAAAGCATTTTACCGATGTATTGGTAAATCGTGAAGAAGGTGTCATCATTACGATTGGAAAAGAAAACCAGGAAGACATCATGAGAGACTGCAGCCTGATCACTGCGACGTATCATCTCAACGGAAAGCTGGTCGGAAAGCTGGGAGTAATCGGTCCGACCCGGATGAAATATAATGAAGTAACCTCGATCATTGAATATATCACTGAAAATATCAGTCAGACATTTAAAATAACGGGAGGAGAAGAAAACGATGAATAAAAAGAAAATGCCCGATGATACGCCAAACGTTGACAGGGAACAGGAATTTGAGCCGCCTGAGGATGCGGAAAACCAGCCGGTAACCGAAGAAGGAACCGAAGACAAGGAGGTTTCAATCGAAGAGGAAGAACTGAATGTAAGATACTTGAGGTTAGCTGCCGATTTTCAGAACTACAGAAAAAGGGTTGAAAAAGAAAAGGGTGACATTTATGCATATGCTAACGAGAAAATCGTAGTAGAATTGCTTGATGTAATAGATAATTTTGAGAGAGCACTGCAACACAGCGATCCCAACGAGGGCTTTGCGGAAGGTATGAATATGATCTTTAAACAGCTAAAGGGAGTGCTGGAGAAAAACGGAGTTGAGGAAATGTGTGCACTAGGGGAGCAATTTGACCCAAACTTCCACCATGCGGTGCTCACAGAGAATTCAGCAGAGTTTGAAAGCGGTAAAGTAACACTGGTATTGCAAAAGGGGTATATGCTGAATAAAAAAGTGATCAGACCGGCTATGGTAAAGGTAGCGGAATGATGCTTGAGAATGGAAATTCAAAATGTATGGAATGAATCAGAAAGAAACAAAAATAGGAGGATATTAACATGGGAAAAGTAATAGGAATTGACTTGGGAACAACAAATTCATGTGTAGCTGTTTTAGAAGGCGGCGAACCGATTGTAATAGCAAATGCAGAAGGAAACAGAACGACTCCGTCTGTAGTCGGCTTTGCAAAGAACGGAGAAAGGCTGGTTGGCGAGACTGCGAAGAGACAGGCGATCACCAATCCGGACCGAACTATTGCTTCTATTAAGAGACATATGGGAACCGATCATAAGGTTGAAATAGATGGAAAGACTTATACGCCACAGGACATTTCAGCTATGATTCTGACGAAATTAAAAACCGATGCAGAAAGCTATCTCGGCGAAAAGATAACCGAGGCAGTCATTACCGTACCGGCATATTTTACTGACAGTCAAAAGCAGGCAACCAAGGATGCGGGAAAAATCGCAGGACTCGATGTGAAGAGAATCATCAATGAGCCGACTGCAGCATCTCTTGCGTATGGACTTGATAAAGAGCATGAGCACCACA
>JAQUYZ010000006.1:0-11606 GCA_028691625.1 Eubacteriales bacterium | reverse complement strand
TTGGCTACCAATGGAAACAACAAACTGGGCGGAGATGACTTTGATGAAATCGTTGTGAATTTCATTGCGGACAGCTTTGCAAAAGAGAATGGCGTGGATTTAAGAAAAGACAAGATGGCACATCAGAGACTGAAGGAATCGGCAGAGAAGGCGAAGAAAGAGCTTTCCAGTTCACAGACGACAAATGTAAACCTTCCGTTTATCACAGTCAATGCAGATGGCCCGCTTCATCTGAATATGGATATTACAAGAGCGAAATTTGATCAGCTGACTTCAAGCCTGGTGGAAAAGACCATTGAGCCGATGAGAAAAGCCATGGCAGACGCCGGCGTTACCACCAATGATCTCGCAAAAGTAATCCTGGTCGGCGGTTCCACAAGAATCCCTGCCGTTCAGGAAGCGGTAAAGAAAATCACAGGCAAAGAGCCGTTTAAGGGTATCAATCCGGACGAATGCGTTGCGATCGGTGCAGCAGTTCAAGCCGGTGTATTGACGGGAGAAGTCAAGGATGTGTTGCTCCTCGATGTCACTCCGCTGTCCTTGTCGATCGAAACACTCGGTGGAGTTGCAACCAGACTGATTGAAAGAAACACGACCATTCCGACAAAGAAGAGTCAGATCTTCTCTACCGCAGCAGACAATCAATCGGCAGTCGACATCCATGTAATGCAGGGTGAACGAGAAATGGCAGCCGGAAACATAACACTGGGCAGATTTCAGCTTTCAGGAATTCCGCCGGCTCCTCGCGGTATCCCGCAGATCGAAGTTACCTTTGATATCGATGCCAACGGCATCGTAAACGTAAGTGCGAAGGATCTGGGAACCGGTAAGGAACAGAGAATTACAATCACATCATCGACGAAACTCTCCGATGACGAGATTAAGCAGAAGATCAAGGAAGCAGAACAGTTTGCGGAAGAGGATAAGAAGAAGAAGGAAGAGATCGAAATCAGAAACAGAGCGGAAACTCTCGTTTATGAAACAGAAAAATCCCTGAAGGATATCGAAGCAAGCTTGAGCGAAGAGGAAAAATCCAGAATCAACGGCGCAAAGGATGCATTGTCCAGCGCGTTGGAGGGCACCAACATTCAGGAAATCAAAGATAAGACAGATGCCTTGACGGAAGAATTCCATACGATCTCTGCAAAGATGTATCAGCAGGCGCAGGCTCAAGGCGGAACAGAAGGCTTTGATCCGAACAATACGGGCGGGGCAGCGGCAGACGAACCATCGGAACCAAAGCCGGACAATGTGGTTGATGCAGATTACGAGGTAGTTGACGAAGATAAATAAAAGAAGTATAATTTTGCGGTACGCTCTTTTCGGAGCGTGCCGCAAAAATAATTCTACTGCTTAGAGAGGGTTATAGTGATGGCAGAAAAAAGAGACTTTTACGAGGTGCTTGGATTAAAAAAGGGTGCAACGGATGATGAAATCAAAAAGGCATTTCGAAAGAAGGCGATGGAGTTTCATCCCGACCGCAATCCCGGAGACAAGGCCGCAGAAGAGAAATTTAAAGAAGTTAACGAAGCATACAGCATTCTTTCCGACCCTCAGAAAAAGGATAAATACGACCGGTTTGGCCATGCAGGGGTTGATCCGAACGCCGGTTTCGGCGGCGGAGGCTTTGGCGGCGGTTTTGGCGGCGGTTTTGAAGATATTTTTGGTGATCTTTTTGGCGGGATGTTCGGCGGCGGCTTCAGTCAGTCCGGCGGACGGAGAAGAAACGGCCCGAGAAAGGGTCAGGATCTGCAGAAAAGTATCGGCATTACTTTTGAAGAAGCGGCCTTTGGTACAAAGAAGCAGATCCAGATCAATAAATATGTGGCTTGCGAGACCTGTGACGGCAGCGGAGCAGAAAAGGGTTCCGATGGAGTTACGTGTCCGAAATGCAATGGGGCGGGAGAAGTCCGCACAACCCAGAGAACACCATTCGGGCAGTTTACAAATGTTCAGCCCTGCGATAAATGCGGCGGTACCGGCGAAGTGATCGAAAAACCTTGTCATGTCTGCAGCGGAAGCGGAAAGGTCAGAAAGACCGTGACGATTTCCGTCGATATACCGGCCGGCGTTGACAATGACTCGGTCATTTCTATCAAAGGACAGGGAGAACCGGGCACCAACGGAGGACCAAACGGAGATCTTTATGTTGTAGTATCTGTTCAGGCGCATCCCTTGTTTACACGCAAAGGAACCGATTTGTGGCTTGAAATGCCAATTAGCTTCAGTCAGGCAGCTTTGGGAGATGATCTTATCGTTCCTACGCTCAAAGAGAAGGTCTCCTACAAAATTCCCGCAGGCACGCAGCCTGAAACCATATTCCGGCTGAAGGGGAGGGGAATTAAATCTCTTCGGACATCAAAGGTTGGAGATCTTTATGTCAAGATAACCCTTGAAGTTCCAACCAAACTGACGGGAGAACAGAAAAAGCTGATCAGCAAACTGGGGGAATCCCTGAATACTGAGGGCTACTCCAAGAAGAAAAAGTTTGCTGATACCATGAAGGAGATTTTTAAATAATAATGAGATATATAGAGGTTAAAATCTATACAACACAAGAGGGAATCGACCCGCTTATCTGCAATCTTATGGATTTGGGGATAGCGGGTTTTGCTATTGAAGATGCCAGGGATTTTCTGGATTTATTGAACAAGAAAAACTCCTATGATTGGGATTATATTGATGAAAGCCTGATGGAGCTGGAAGATATACCGGCCTCGGTTGCCTTCTACCTGGAAGAGACTGGGGAAAGCGAGAGAAGCCTTGTACTTCTCGAAGAGAGGCTGAATGAGCTGAAATCGGAAGATTGTATTAATTATGGGAAGCTTTCGCTTGTCCGGAAACACGTCGAGGATTCCGAATGGAAGGATAACTGGAAGGAATATTTTAAACCGGCGAAAATCAGCGACAGGATCGTGATCAAGCCAACCTGGGAGGAATATAACCGCACCGGAGATGAGCTGGTGATTGAGATCGATCCGGGCATGGCTTTCGGAACCGGCACGCATCCCACAACGTCACTCTGCGTAAAACTTCTGGAACGATACATCGAACCGGGTCAGGACACGGTATTGGATGTCGGCTGCGGATCCGGTATCCTGGCGATCGCCTCTGCACTGTTGGGTGCCAAGGCTGTGCTTGCTGTCGATATCGATCCGGTTGCAGTCGAAGTCTCGATGGAAAATCTGGAACGGAATCAGTTATCCGGAAAAATCAGAGTCATGGAAGGAGATCTTACCAAAGGCCTGAAGGAAACAGCAGATATTGTTGTAGCCAATTTGATGGCTGATTTGGTGAGGATGCTGTCTAAGGATGTCGCGGCCCACTTAAAAGGAAAAAGTATCTATATTTCATCGGGGATTCTGATTGAAAAACAGGAGCAGGTTGTTTCCGCCATTGAGGAATGCGGTTTTCATATCCTGGATATAATGGAAGAAGGGGAATGGTGCGCCATCGTCGCACAGATTTAATGCACTGGGCGCTAGCCGTGGGTATTCTCTCAGAAACCGCCGTCTTTATATGCTTCGCATAAAGACGGTATTAGGTTTCACGGTTTCCTCTAAGATACTCACGGCACTGCGCATTCAATATAAATTCTGTACGGAATTACGCTAAAAGAGGGAAGAATATGAGCAAATTTTTTGTGGATTATCATGATGTGAAAGAAAGCACGATCCGGATCACCGATGGGGATGACAGAAAGCACATGCTGAAAGTACTGCGCCTTGGAGTCGGAGATACCGTCAGCATATCTGACACGGTTCAATTCGAGTATACAGCAGAAATCACAGCGGTCGAAAAGGACTATATTGAAACAAGAATACTGGATAAGCAAAAATTTGCAAGAGAACCGGAGCTGAAGCTTACACTTTTTCAGGGGATACCGAAACAAGGAAAAATGGAGACAATCATTCAGAAAACCGTGGAGCTGGGCATTTATTCCATCGTACCGGTTTTTACAGACCGGTCGGTGGTAATTGACCATGGAAATTTCCATAAAAAAATTGAACGGTGGCAAAAGGTAGCAGACGAAGCGGTGAAGCAATGCAGGAGAGGGATCATTCCTCAGATTCACAGAGAAATGCTGTTTCAGGAAATGCTGAACAACCTTATTAAATATGAATTGATACTGTTTCCCTATGAAAATGAAGAGCAGCATACGATCAAAGATTGCCTGAGGAAATTAACAGAAAAGCCGCAGAAGGCGGCCATCATTATCGGTCCGGAGGGCGGATTCTCTGACAAGGAGGCCGAAGCGCTGGTTAAAATCGGAGCACAAAGTATTACTCTGGGAAAAACCGTTCTGCGTACGGAAACCGCAGGAATGGCTGCAATTGCAATGGTAATGTATGAGCTGGAGCTGTAATGTGCCAGCTCATTGTTCTTTTTTCTGAACCGGAGCGATCACTCTGAAAAATTCCTCACTGGTTTTATCCGGAGTTCTATTGATTCGTTTCAACCGGTAAAGACAATCGGGATCCCTTGTAATATAATTGATCCCTTCCGCACAGCTGAAGCTCGCACGGAAACCCATATTCTTCAGGATATCCTTTGAGCTTTTACTGATAAAGCCATAGGGATAAGTAAATGCTGTCGGCTTTTGCCCAATCATTTCAAAAATTTGATTCTGGAAATTACCCAGATCCTCTTCCAGGACCAAGCGGTATTCCTCGATACTCTCACCTGGCTTTTGCATTGCGCCACGGCGGTTTTTACCATTGTCATGCATGTTGTAGGAGTGGTTTTGTATCTCAATAAAGCCGGAGCCATTCAGTTCCTTCACTTCATCCCAGGTCAGATAGGAATAGTACGGACTTTCATCCTTGATCAGGGAGGCTTTATCGGTGAGTTTCCCAATGATTGAAATTACCGCCTTCATATTATATTCTCTGAGCAGGGGATAGGCGTAGACATAGCTGTTATAAAAGCCATCGTCGAAGGTGATGACAACAGGCTTTTCCGGCAGCGGCACGCCGTGATCCACATAGTCGATCAGATCTTTCACTAGTACCGGGGTATAGTGATTCTCTTTGAAATAGTTCAGATCCTTTTCAAACAACTGAGGGCTGATGAAAAACTTGTTGTGATATCTTTTATCCTTCAACAGCCCGTGGTACATGACAACAGGAAGCGGGATGCTGTCTTCCGGTGCAGTGGATGACAGAAGCGCAGCCTCTGCTTTCCGCGCGCTGTCTTTCAAATTCTCCGTTTCCAGAAAATAACTGGGTTCCGTGAAATCATACTTACGGTAGAATTCCTTTGATTCTTCATTCTTATAGACCGGACATTTATTTTTCAGCAGCAATTTCGTAATTGCATACATATCGACCCAGATTTGGTTGGGACTGTCCTTCAGCTCCTCGTCAAAGATGAGTTGCATTCCAACATGAAGGTGCGGGGTATCGATATTATTTACATTTTCTTTTCTGCTGTATCCGGTTCTCCCGGAATATCCGATCACATCTCCTGCCTTGACTGCTTTCCCCACATACAAATCGGCGCTGTACGGCCGATCTTTTCTGAGATGAGCGTAATAGTAATACCTTTTTTTATCAAAGCTTCTTATTCCGATTCGCCAGCCTCCGTATTGATTCCATCCCATCGCCTCTACAATTCCACTTTCAATAGACAGGATGGGGGTACCGGTACCGATCATCATATCATGGCCGAAATGCTTTCTTTTGTAACCATAGCTTCGCCCTGCCCCGAAGTCATCATAATCGGAATACCAATAGCCTTCCGGAATAGGGGAAAAGGCCTTTAAACCGTATTTTGATTCCCAGACGATCTCACCGCCCGTTTCCGAGTCGACGGGAATCTGTATCATAAATTCGCCGAGAAAACCACCCAATACTGCCGTATACGCTTTCAGCCAGTAATTATAAAGCTTCATTCCCTCTGTGATTGTCGTAATGGATTCACCCTGATTCAGGCGTGACACAAGGTGATCCAGATCCTTCGCTTTGTATAGCTGGAAATTGCCGCCGTACTTCGTGCTCAGGCAGGCGAGGAGCTCGGTCCATTTCAAATGGATTTCGGTATCATAGGATTCGATATCCAGGTACATGGTTTTTTCCAATACCTTATAAGGAACATTGAAATCCACCCACTTGATGTTTTCCTCCTCCGTATCGGACTGTAGAACCGGAAGTTCCTCCGTAAAGGCATCTAACAAAAAAAGGACAAGTGCCGCAGCCAAAACAAGAAGGAATATAAGGACCAGCTTTGTCAGTTTTGGATGCAGATATCTGAAGAATCGCAGTCTTCTCTTATTCAATCTCAATAAAATTACCCCCGGGAAAGCATCATAGTATTACAAAGATATGCAAAAAGATGCAAGGTTATGAATACATATCCTTTGTGCCGTATGCATGGTGATTTTTCCAATAGGCAAACGGAATAAAAAATATTTTCAGACGGTTCGATTGGTGGAAATGCATGGAGATTGCATATGCTGAGAACATGTATACAAATAACTCTAACAACAAGTTCTCATAGATCCAGGAAAAGAGCTGCCGGCCGGCAGCTCTTTTCCTGTCATGGGGTGTAATATCAAGATTGTAATCAGTAATTGTAATCTCCGAAGACGGCCTCACCGTTGAAAATCGTGGTCAGCACCTTGGTTTTATCAATGTCCAGAGGTTTGACTTTGAAGATATCCTGATCGACTACGATCATGTCGGCACATTTGCCAACTTCGAGAGAGCCGATGGATTTCTCCCGGAACAGCTGATAAGCGCCGTTAATGGTATATGCTTTGACCATATCCATGACGGGCACTCTTTCCGCCGGATTGAGCAGCCAGGTGGGATCATCGATATCCGTGATATCATCCACTCCATAGTATTCCGCGTTGTTCAGGTTCCTGGTCACACCGGCTTCGATGGCCCAGAACGGATTGTTGACAGGGGATACGGGGTGGTCACCGGAGGAGGTCAGGAGGGCTCCGTTGTCAAGGAGAGATTTGACGGGATATTCCTTATAAGCGCGATCCTTTCCCAGATTAACGCTGTCTACATAATCCCACCATTCAGGCTCTTTCAGGTGCCAATAAGGCTGCAGAGCAGCGATAATTTCCAGCTTGCCGAATCTCGGTTTGTCCGCCTCATCCACCAATTGCAGATGGGTGATCACGTTTCGATTATCCAGAGAAGCATTTTGATTTTGTGCATACTCCATAGAATCCAAAACCAGTCTGGTAGAGGCGTCTCCGATGGAGTGTACATGAATCTGGAATCCTTCCTCCATGGTCCGGTCAAAATATCGATCCAGTTCATCCGGGTCCCAATAAAATTCTGCTGTGTAGTCTGATGCGAGACCGGCTGCCGCGTCATAAGGTTGAAGCAGGTAAGCGGTGGTCCCCTCGACGACACCGTCGGCGAAGTATTTCGCAGTATTCACGTCAATCAGATCAGTTTCGAATTCCTTTTTCATTTTAATCAACGACTGAAGCTGCGGTTCAAACTCTTTTTCGGGGTCTATTGACTGAGCCAGATTTACACGCAGGAACAACTGCTCATTCTGTTCCAGTTCCTGATATCTCTTTGGGTCAACATCAATCGGAGCGATAGACATGATCGAGGTATAACCCCAGCCATGCATGCTCTCCTGGAAGGCTTTCAAGGCTTCTGTCTCCTGCTCCGTCGTATAAGTCTGGGACATGGTGATCAGGGAAGAAGCATCCGTTAGGTTACCCCAAAGCGCTCCCGTTGCAGGATCCTTATGCACCAGCCCACCCTCTGGATTCGGCGTATCTTTTGTAATTCCGTTCATTTCCAGAGCCTTGGAATTCAACCACTTGTTATGACCGTCATTCGAGGTAAGAATAATCGGTTTGTCCTTGCAGATCGCATCAAGCCACTCAGCTTTCGGGCCCTTTGAATCCTCTCCGATACCGACGGAATAACCGGAACCCCAGTACTCTGTCAAGTCCGGATTCGCGTCAATGAAGGCTTTAATGTCCGCAAGTGTTTGCTCTTTTGTCAGTGATTCATAGAGGTAAATGTCAAACAGCTCGGTCAGAGCAGTACCTGGCGCGTGGACATGAGCATCGACAAATCCGGGCATCACAACTTTACCTTTCAAATCTACCACAACGGTGGCACTTCCCTTGTAGGCATCTGCTTCCGCTTTGTTATCACCTACATAAAGGATCTTACCATCTTTTATAGCGAGTGCCTTTGCTACGTTATTATTGTCATCAATCGTATAAATTGTGCCGTTTTGAAAAATCGTATCTGCAGTTGTTTGAGAAACCGGAGCCGGAACCGTATCCGAAATATCCTCCGCCGGTTCGTCCGGAGCAAGATCAGGAATTTTGATCACCTGATTCACATAGATCAAATCAGGGTCTTTTATCTGGTTGTACTTGGCGAGCTCCTGATAGGTTGTTTGATACTGTTCGGCGACCTTCCAAAGCACATCGCCTGCCTGGACAGTATAGGAATTTGCTCCGCAGGAAAAACCAAAGCTGCCGATGACGAGAGCAGTAATCAGTAAAATACTGATTAAGATTCGTTTTTTCATGATAGGACCTCCTTACTACCATTTTTTGGACAATATTACAGCTTCATTTTACCATTTGTTTTGTGGGAAAACAATTCAAAATAAAAGCGAAATCAAGCTTATTTTGCGACTCTTATTTTATAATGTCATGAATTCGATTTACAGAAAAAGGACAAACTGCTACAATAATTAATGACCGTTGAATCAATCGCATTGCACCTGAATCAAAAATAGAATACAAGTTATTGCTGACAAAATACAGGAAAGAAGAGCAAATGATGAAAATTGCATTTCACACCCTTGGGTGTAAAGTGAATCAATATGAAACACAGGCCTTGAAGGAAAAATTTCTGCAACGAGGCTATGAAATCGTCGGAGAGAACGATTTTGCCGATGTATATGTGATTAATACCTGCACCGTAACCGGTTTGTCAGACCGAAAGTCGAGACAATTTATCAGAAGGGTAAAAAAGATCAATCCCGACAGTATCACTGCAGTGATTGGCTGTTATGCCCAGGTCAGCCCCGATGAGGCAAGGAGCATAGAAGGCGTCAATATTGTTGCCGGAACCAATGAAAAAAACAAACTGCCCGACTATATCGAAGCGTATGCAAAGACGAAGGGTGTGGATTGTCATATCAGAGAATGGGACCAGCTTACGGAGTACGAAGAGACAGGCATCATCACCTCAATGGATTCCAGAACCAGAGCCTTTATCAAGATTCAGGAGGGCTGCGACAGGTTCTGTTCCTACTGTATCATACCATATGCCAGAGGCACGGTGAGAAGCAGGGGAAAGGAAGAGATTGTTAAGGAAGCAGAAAGCCTCATAGGGCAGGGATTTAAAGAGCTGGTCCTCACGGGAATCAATACTGCGCTGTATGGAATGGAAAAAGGCAAAATCTGTAATACTGATCAGGATAATTCGGAAAATCCGGATATGATTTACGGTATTGAGATTATTGTAAATGCATTGAACGAGCTGCCCGGTGATTTCAGAATACGCCTCGGCTCCTTGGAACCAAACGTGATTGATGTGGATTATGCCAGGAGATTATTGAAATATGAGCGACTTTGCCCTCACATGCATCTTTCGCTGCAGAGCGGAAGCGACCGGATACTGAAGGAAATGAATCGCATCTATGACAGAAAGGATTATCTGCAGCTGGTTCATCTGCTGAAGGAACACGATCCGGGATACGGCATAACAACTGACATCATCGTCGGTTTTCCCGGAGAGACCGAAGAGGATTATGGTGAAAGCCGCAGCATGATAGAACAGGCAGGTTTCTGCAAGGTACATGTGTTCAAATATTCCAAGCGGGAAGGGACCAGGGCTGCAGAAATGAAGGCGCACATTTCACCGGAAGTGAAAGCACGAAGAAGCGTGGAGCTGATCCGAATCTCGGATACAGAGTCTCGAAGATTTTACAAGCGGAACTTAGGAACTGCCAGAAGGGTTTTGCTGGAGCAATATGATCCAAAAACCGGCTTGCTGGAAGGCTTGACGGATAACTACATCAAAGTGTACTGCAAGGGGAGTGAGAATCGCTGCAATACATTTGCCGATGTGAGACTGATTGAATTGTATCGTGACGGGGTAAAAGGGGAAGTAATAGGTTGAATTATTCAGCATGAATACGCAAGTAAACTGAATACGCAAGGTGCATGGGGGTGCGATAATGAAGCAAATAAGCTCTTTGAAATCCGGAAGATATCGGGTAGTTCTTGTTTTGCTGCTGTGCTTGATTTTAATGGCGGGCTGCAGTACGGAATCCGGAGTGCCGGATCAGGAACAGGATGGAATACAGATCGATGAAATGCCGCAGGATCCGGAGGAACAATTGAATGACGAAGAGCCGGAATCCATCGGGCTGATCAACTTTCAGACACAAGATATCTATGGTAATCCCGTCAGCCAGGATATATTCAGAGAGTATTCGCTGACCTTGGTGAATGTGTGGGGAACCTTCTGTGGTCCTTGCCTTGATGAAATGCCTGATCTGGGAAAACTTCAAAAGGAATACGAACCCAAGGGAGTCAATATTGTCGGCATTGTTGTGGACGTGCAGGATGAGAATATGGAGATCGTAGAGGAACAGCGGGAGCTGGCTGGCGAAATCGCTTCCGGTACCGGAGCGGACTATACCCATTTGCTCGTATCGGAAGAGATGATCAAAGCAGTACTGAACCGGTTCGATGCGATTCCTGCAAGCTTTTTCGTTGACAGCGACGGCAATATCGTAAGCGAATTCTATATCGGTTCCCGGGATAAAAAAGCCTGGGCCGATCTCATTGATAAAACTCTGGAAAGCCTTAAGCAACAGGAGTAAATATGGTAAAGCATTCTGAAAAAGCATTTCATAAAGGACGGATCCTGATTCCGGCAATCACCTTTCTTGTCGGAACTGTATTAGTATTTGCCGGCATCAGCCGAGGTGAAATGGCGGTGGTATTGAGAAAGGCCATACACATATGTTTGGAGTGTATCGGCATTGGTTAAGGGGTTGAGAGCAGTAAAAACACAGATCCGCTTATGGGTCCAGATCGGCTTTACGGCAGTCACCAACGGTTATCTGAAAGGCTTTGAGAACGGGAGCATCTATACCGGTTCCCTGAAATCATATTGTGTGCCGGGTTTGAACTGCTATTCCTGTCCGGGTGCGTTAGGGTCCTGCCCTATCGGCTCTCTTCAAGCGGTACTGGCGGCGAGGAATTTCAGCTTTTCCTACTACATGGTCGGCTTTTTCCTGATGATCGGTGCTTTGCTGGGACGATTTGCATGCGGCTGGCTGTGTCCCTTTGGTTTGGTACAGGACCTTCTATATAAAATACCGGTTGTGAAAAAAATTACTGTGATCAAAGGAGATCGTTTTCTGCGGCTTTTGAAATACGGGATCCTTCTGATTTTTGTAATTTTGCTCCCAATGTTTGTTCTGGATATCGCCGGACAGGGTGAACCTTGGTTTTGCAAATGGATTTGCCCGTCGGGTACCTTGTTGGCAGGCTGGCCTCTGGTGCTTCTTAACGAAGGGATTCGTCAGGCAACCGGATTTCTGTTTGCATGGAAGAATCTGATTCTGGTTGGACTGCTTGTGCT
>JAQUYZ010000297.1 GCA_028691625.1 Eubacteriales bacterium | reverse complement strand
AAGCTGCGGGATCAGCGAATTGAATGGGGAATCCGTTCATGGAATATTGAAATCATCCGATGTGATGTTATATGAAGCAAAGAAGAAAGGGAAAAACCGAGTAGAGATACAATTGAACAAAGAGAAGAAAAGTGCAGCGATCAACTGAAATTGAATGACTGCACTTTTATTATGCTAACGACCTTTATATTTCTGCTGTGTGGCAAGACCGCCCCTGATATGGCGCTCCGCCTTGTTATTATCTAAAACAGTTTTGACCTCATGGGCCAGCCCCGGATTTATCTCCAGCAGCCTCTCGGTAATATCCTTATGGACTGTAGACTTAGATACCCGAAATTTCTTGGCGGCCGCCCGAACCGTGGAATTGGTTTCGAGTATGTATCCGGCGAGTTCCAAGACCCGCTCTTCTATGTAATCTTTCATATTTTAGATTTCACCACCTTCATATATTTGTGCAATACTTTGTGATTGGCTTACCAGCCAAAGCAACAGGCTTTCTTTACAACATATATACGTAGGACGAGGCGGCGATATGCTGAAAAGTATTTACAAGAAAACGCTGCCGGCAAAAGCTTTGCATCAAGGCGGGAACAGGCTTCACAGGTGAGGCAATCAATTGATGAATAAAAATACATTAAATCAAATAAATATGCAAAAATGCGTTGACTTTGTTCGAAATTGGCGTATAATGAAAAAAATAACCTTTGGCTGGAGAAAAAATGAAATGGAAAACTTTGGAAGGAGACGGCAGGATGAGCTACAGAATTTTTATTGATGGGCAGGAAGGGACAACGGGATTAAAAATACGAAAACGCCTGTTGGGCAGAGAAGATTTGGAGCTCCTTGCAATCGCGGAAGAAGACAGAAAAAATACGGAGGCCAGGCTGAAAATGATGAAAAGAGCGGATATTTCATTTTTATGTCTTCCTGATGCAGCTTCCAGAGAAATTGTGGAAAGGGCGGAGCCGGGGATGAGAATCCTCGATACCTCCACCGCTCATAGAACAAATATAGATTGGGCCTACGGATTTCCTGAGCTGAGCACTATACACCGAGAAAGGATCAGAGGATCCAACCGGGTCGCTGTTCCCGGCTGTCATGCAACAGGCTTCATCTCATTGGTGAAACCGCTGATTTCTCTGGGGCTCATCGATGCGGATTATCCGTTGGTGTGCCATTCCGTTACCGGATACAGCGGGGGCGGAAAACAGATGATTGCCACGTATGAAGAAAAGGACAGAGACGGCAGTCTCGAAAGCCCGAGGCAATACGGACTGGAGCAAAACCATAAACATCTGGCTGAAATGGCCGCTGTTTCCGGAATCAGTTTTCTGCCGGCTTTTCATCCGATCGTTGCCGACTACTACAGCGGAATGTTGGTCACCGTATCCCTGCATGGCAGGCTGATGAAGAAAAAGAGAAAACAGGATGAGCTGCGGCAGGAGCTGGCGGATTATTATAACGACCAGCCTGTCATCAAGGTCATGTCGAGGGATGAAAAGCCGACGGACGGATTTTTGGCAGCCGGTGCCATGGCGGAAACAGACGGACTTGAACTATATGTCCTGGGGAATGAAGAGCAGATCACACTGATGGCCAGATACGACAATCTGGGCAAGGGTGCCTCTGGAGCTGCGATACAAAGTATGAATATTATGTTGAATATGCCTGAGACCAAGGGTCTTGTGCTGTGATAGAACAAAACAGGAGGAACTCAAATGGATATAGAATTTATTGACGGCGGGATCTGTGCTCCGAAAGGATTTCAAGCTTCCGGGGTACACTGCGGAATCCGTCAAAATAAGACAAAAAAGGATTTATCTCTGATCGTAAGCGATGTGATGTGCAATGCAGCTGCGGTATATACAAAAAACAAGGTCAAGGGCGCGCCCGTCACCGTAACCAAAGAGCATCTGAAGGACGGAAAGGCAAGGGCAATCATCTGCAACAGCGGAAACGCCAATACCTGCGCACCCAATGGGATAGAGATCGCAAAGCAGACCTGCGGGCTGCTGGCAAAGGAGCTGAAGATCAACGCCTCCGATATCATCGTCAGTTCTACCGGGGTCATCGGGCTTCCCATGAGCATCGAACCCTTTGAAAAAGGCATTCCAAAAGCAGTGAAAAGACTGAGCTATGAAGGTTCCGAAAGCGCCTCCCAGGCGATCATGACGACAGATACGGTGAAAAAGGAATTTGCGGTTTCCCTGACCATTGGAAAGAAAGAGTGCCGTATCGGCGGAATTGCTAAGGGGAGCGGAATGATACACCCGAACATGGCAACCATGCTGTGTTATCTGACCACTGACGTGGCCATCACCACGGAAATGCTTCAAGAAGCATTATCCGGTGACATTCCGGACACCTTCAACCAGCTCAGTGTGGATGGAGATACCTCCACAAACGACACGGTAGCCATACTGGCAAACGGTCTTGCGGGAAACGCGGTCATCGATGGGAAAGGCAAGGACTTTGATCAATTCTGCATCGCCTTACGTAAGATAAACTCAGCAATTGTCAGGGCGCTGGCCAAGGATGGAGAGGGTGCAGGCAAGCTGCTGGAATGTTTCGTAACCGGGGCGCCGGATCAGGAGACAGCCAGAGTGATTGCAAAATCGGTGATCACCTCCAGCCTGTTCAAGGCCGCCATGTTCGGTGAAGATGCCAACTGGGGAAGGGCATTATGCGCCATCGGCTATGCCAATGCTGAATTTGATATCGACAAAGTCGGCATTGTGTTGTCCTCGGCCAAGGGTAGTGTTGAGGTCTGTAAGGATGCAGCTTACTGCCGGTTCAGCGAAGAGGAGGCCGCGGAGATCCTGCGCGAAGAGGAGATCGGGATCCTGGTTTCCATGAATCAAGGCAGTGCGCAGGCCACGGCCTGGGGCTGCGATCTGACCTACAGCTACGTTAAAATTAACGGAAATTACAGAACCTGATTTAAGAATAAGGGTGGGAATATGAAAGATACGATAACGAGAGCAAAGGTGCTGATCGAAGCACTGCCATACATACAAAAGTTTTGCGATAAGACCGTTGTGATCAAATACGGCGGCAATGCGATGATCAATGAGACGCTGAAGAAGGCGGTCATGAAGGATATTGTGCTGCTCACCCTGGTCGGGATCAAGGTGGTATTGGTTCACGGAGGCGGCCCTGAAATCAGTAATATGTTGGACATCATGGGGAAGGAATCAAAATTTATTGACGGGCTGCGGTATACAGACCGTGAAACGGCTGATGTGGCGGCCATGGTACTTGCAGGCAAGGTCAACAAGAGTCTGGTCTCATTGGTTCAGCAGCATAACGGAAAGGCGATCGGCCTCTGCGGCCTGGACGGCGGGATGCTTCAGGTTGAAAAAATGCAGAGTCATGTCGATCTTGGCTTTGTAGGCGATATCAAAAAGGTTGAGATTTCTCCCATTACCATGGCATTGAAGAACGGGTTTATTCCTGTCGTTGCTACGGTTGGGGCAGACAAGGAAGGCCAGACATATAATATCAATGCGGACACGGCGGCAGCGGCTATTGCAGGTGCGCTGAAGGCGGAAAAATTCATTTCCATGACAGACGTAAGAGGACTTTTGATGGAAAAAGACAAGGAAGAATCCCTGATCTCAAGGATCAGTGTTGGTGAGGTCCCCAAGCTCATTGAAGCG
>JAQUYZ010000296.1 GCA_028691625.1 Eubacteriales bacterium | reverse complement strand
TTTCGCTTCCTCCGGCAGATGATCTCTGCCGCCTTTGAAATCCAGCAAGGAGTTCAGGTAGTGAATTCTGTTGTTCATGCCCTTCACCAGCAGATCAACGTATTCCTGATTGCTGAAATCCGGTACAAAGCCCTCAATATCCATAGTCTTGATATCTGACATCTTTCCGAAGGGTTTGAATACCGCCGTCTCGTCAACGATGCTTTCAACGATACCGATCGTAACCTCCTTTGGAATTTTCTTGTCCAGGAAATGGCCGGTATTGATGATATAACACTGCACGCCTCGGTTTTCAAACAGTGCTTTGAATTTACCGTAATCCTGGCCCAGCGGATACGTCCGGAACGGATTCGCATATGGCTCAAATACCAGTGCGTCCTTGTCCACGCCCTCTGCCAGCTTTTCCGCAGTGGTTCTCTTCGTGGCGAGAGTTGCGCCCATAACCGAAGCCAGCATCGGATTTTCCAGCTTGATTACCGGAGGAAGAGAATGGTCCTTCATGAGCCATATGATGGTATTGATCGGCTCCTCCATTTTATCCACCCTGTTTGCCGCCCAAAGCTTGGATTTGATGGCTCTGCCGTTGCCATTTCTGATGTCCTCGGTAACAATTACCAGCTTGCCGTCTGCATCCAGTGTTGCGCCGCAGTTCTGGGCGGTGATCAGAAATTTATTGTCCGGTGAGGTAAGTGGGTAATCCTGAGTCTTGTCAAAGTAGGTTGGCTCCAGCGCTACTGTCGATCCGTTTTCTGTAGAGATCACATAAGCATCATCATGCAGCACGGTAACATCATATTTTCCATCATGCTTTGCATGGGTCAGTGTTGATTTTCCTGAACCGGAAAGCCCGAACACTCCCATGACATGCTTCCTGCCGTCTTTCCTCACCATTCTTTTCAATCCGCCATGACAGGAAGCATAACCATTTCTGTTTGCAACGCCCCAGGCGAGAGTCAATGTACCTTTTTTATGTTCCCCGAAATATCGCAGTCCAAGCAGCGCCGCACAGTTATGCTCGGGATCGAAATATGCGAGTCCATGCGGGTATCTGGGATCCCTCCAATCCGGATCGGAAAGGATGAAGAGATCCGGTTCGTCCCCGAGCACCTTCGAGCTTTCATACATTTCGTCATAAACCTTGTTGATGTATTGGAAGTTCAGGAGCCAGTTATAAATCGTGTTCTCATAGGTTTCCGGCATCAACAGGTTTGCCTTTACCATGAAGTCTTCATCCAGACCGATATAAGCCTCCGTATGTAGCATGTTCTTATATCTCGTCCCGTATACGGCCTCTCTCAGGAGTGCGGCATACTCTGCCTCAACGACTCCCTTCTCACCGAGGACGATTCTCCCGCCTGCAAATCTTCCGACGGTTTCTCCGTCATTAAACAATAAAATCTTAGCGCCTTCCGGTAAACCGCTTTTTTCAGGCTCGTAAACAGGCATATCAGTGAGGATTGTCCCTGTTGAGTTCTTCGCCATCTCATATACTTCCTTCAGATCGATGACCTTTCTTACGTTGTTCCCATAGAACGCGGTTTCGATGGTCGTTCTTGTCGGCGAAAAAGCGATATTCCCCGCAGTGATTTTGCTTCTTTCGAACCTTGAATTCGTTGCCATTGTAACATCTCCTTTTACTTTCTTTTGCTATTAAAATTTAAAATAGTTTACAATTTGCATTTTTCCGTCTGACGGTTCCAGGTAATAGATCCAGTTATACCTTTTGTCCGTGGACGTTCCGTTTTCCATAATCTGCAGCTCCTCATGGACCCATACATAGAATCCCTTGGAACCCTGCCGTATCTCCCCGATTTCAAGCAGCTGGAAGGTCTCCTTTATTTTTCCGACCCTTGAATAGGACACCGCATTTTGATAAGCTTTACTGTCTTTTTTCACCAAATCCAAAACGCTTTTGTTTCCTTCGTTCACATAGTCGATCCATTGTGAGTCGAAAGCGATGATGGTGCCGACAATGGATTTGTCATAATAAACCGGAGCACCGTTTTCCGGTGTCTGCCAGATGTTATTTGAAATCGGCTTCGAATTATTGATGTCCGCCTGACCGTAATTTTTGCCCGTCTGCCAGGTAAGGGCTTCATTTGCTTTCACCTGAATAATATTGATATTATTCCCCATTTGTGAGGATATCAGCGCATTTTTGTCCGCAGTCGGATTCGGATCCGGTACAGGATTGTCTGTTTCAGGATCATCAGGCTGTTCTACGGAAGGCTCATCCTGTCCGGTGTTATCCTGACCGGTATCCCCCTCTTCCTGGATTCCCTCGTCCTCATTGGAATCATTTCCTGAAAATAAAACATTTATTCCTTCGGACCAGCCCGAAAGGGTTTTAAAAATCTGTGTCTGCGTATTGTCGATTGCTTTTGCCGCAACGCTATCCGGCGCAAAATATCGAATCCCTAAAATTACGATTTCCACAAACAATATGACTGCCAGGATCGTCAGCAGGATCTGTCCGATCCCTCTCTTATGTCTTTCCTCTTCCTCCTGCTCTGCTTCGCCTGCAAAAACGGGACCCGATGCATCGTCGTCGCTTTTCGGTTCCGGTTCAGGTCCATAGGTCTGCGGGAGAAGTTCTGATTCTGCCTCCGGCTCTGGTCCATAGGTCTGCGGGAGAGGTTCTGATTCTGCCTCCGGCTCTGGTCCTGCCTCCGGTTCTGGTTCTGATTCCGGGGCCGGCTCCTCCATGGGCACTGGTTCAGGCTCCGCGGCCTGTTCCGGCTCTGCTTCTTCCTCTGTCTCCGTCTTGAGTTTCTTCTTGATGCTCTCATTATCCCTTATGAGCTCTTCTCCGAAGAATTGTGCCCTTGCCCGAGCCATTTCCGATATTTGCTCTGACTTTGGCGTAACTTCTTCCGGTGCCGCTGCTTCTTCCGGTGCCTCCGGTTCCGTAACAACCTTCTCCGTTCGGTCCGGCTCGGATCGCGTATTTAGCTTATCATACTCCTTATCCAGCAGTTCCTGAAATTCTTCGTTTTTTCTGCTGAAGGTGAAGAAACGGTCAATATTCTGATCCTTAATACGGCTGGAATCCTCCCGGATCTCCTGGAAAAACTCCTCCTCAAAGGGTGTTGGTTCCGCTTCCTTTGATTCCGGTGGCCGGCTGAAGTCTTCCATACTCCAATTGAATTCAATTTCTTCCGTTTTTTTCGACGAAGGAAATTCATATATATTCCAGGTAAATTCGCTGTCTTTCAAAGAATCCGGTTTGACGGTCTCTCTCTCTTTTTCTTTATGTGCTTCTATTTCATCTTCAGAAATAAATTCTTTTAACGCTTCCTCCTCTTCCTTCGGTTCGGATGGT
Source organism: Eubacteriales bacterium (assembly GCA_028691625.1). GTDB lineage: Bacteria > Bacillota > Clostridia > Peptostreptococcales > Anaerovoracaceae > Anoxybacterium. The sequence goes on along the minus strand of JAQUYZ010000296.1, from coordinate 341 downwards.
TCCTCTCCGTCAAGCAGGGGCTCCTTCACAAAATGGGACTTATTCTCGTATGGAGGATTGAATACGATTTCTTCCTTCATTTCGTTTGTCTCAGCGGGCGCAGCGGTCGGTTCCTCATATCCGGTCGGGGTTCCGCAAACCTGGCAGTAATGATCTGTATCTCCTGTTTTATTACCGCACTTTCTACAATACATTCTATGGTCCTCCATCTTATTCTCTGATTTGTAATTCCAACTCTGCTTCTGTGTAGATTCTTCCGCTTCTTCCGACGGCTGTTAGGCCGGCACTTTCACGCACTGCATTCTCCTGTACGGTTTCTGATGGTGCTTCCGCCCCGTCTT
>JAQUYZ010000295.1 GCA_028691625.1 Eubacteriales bacterium | reverse complement strand
TGACGGCTCACCGGGACGGCCTCATCATCGGGTCGGCCTGCGAAGCGGGAGAGGTGTATCAGAGCATTCTGCATCAGAAATCCGAGGAAGAGATACGGCGTATTGCTTCGTATTATGATTATCTGGAAGTCCAGCCATTGGCAAACAATCAATTTCTGATCGATAACGGAAGCGTTGCAGGCACCGATGCCCTGAAGGAGATCAACAGAAGGATCCTCAGCCTTGGAAAACAACTGAGCAAACCGGTGGTTGCCACCTGCGACGCGCATTACGCAGAGCCGGAGGAAGCCTTATATCGTAAGATTTTAATGGCAGGCCAGGGCTACAAGGACATTGAAGGGGACAAAGGACTTCATCTGCGGACCACAGAGGAAATGTTGAAGGAATTTGATTACCTGGGCGAGGAGCTGGCGAAGGAAGTTGTGATCGAAGCATCCAATCAGATCGCGGATTGGATTGAAAAGGTTGTTCCGGTTCCCAGTGGAAAATTCCCGCCGAAAATCGACGGTGCGGAGGAACGTCTCAGAAACCGGTGCATGGAAACAGCCTGGAGCATTTATGGAAAGCCGTTGCCGGAGCTGGTGGAAAAGCGGCTGGAAAGAGAGTTGAATTCCATCATCAATCATGGCTATGCGGTGATGTATGTCTCAGCGGAGATGCTGGTTCAGAAATCTCTATCAGACGGCTACCTGGTCGGTTCGAGAGGCTCCGTAGGCTCCTCTTTCGCCGCAACCATGGGAGGAATTACAGAAGTCAACCCCCTTCCGCCTCATTACATATGCCCGAACAAAGAATGTAAAAACTCCGAGTTTATTCTGGACGGCAGCTATGACTGTGGAATCGATATGCCGGAGAAGGTTTGCCCGAAATGCGGCACTCCTTATAAAAAGGACGGCTTTAATATACCATTTGAAGTATTTCTAGGGTTTGAGGGAGATAAGGAGCCTGATATCGACTTGAATTTCGCCGGCGAGTATCAACCGGTCGCCCATAAATATGTGGAGGAAATCTTCGGCAGAGAAAATGTATTCCGTGCCGGAACGATCGGCACTGTGGCCGGAAAAACTGCATATGGATTTGTAATGAAATACTTTGAGGAACGGCAGCAGCCCGTGAATAAATGGGAGGCTGATCGTCTGACGGAATGCTGCACCGGTGTGAGAAGAACGACAGGACAGCATCCGGGAGGGATCATTATCGTACCGAGAGGGCACGAAATCTATGAATTCTGTCCGGTTCAGCATCCTGCCAACGATACGAATACAGATATCATTACAACCCACTTTGATTACCACTCCATCGATGAAAACCTGCTGAAGCTGGATATACTGGGTCACGATGTACCCTCTATGATCCGCCAGTTGCAGGACATGACGGGTGTGGATCCTTTGACGGTACCGCTTAAGGATCCGAAGGTGGACAGCCTGTTCAACGGGATCGAGGGCTTGGATATCAAGGATCCCGACTATAAATTCACTCATGGAAGCTACGGTATACCGGAATTCGGAACGAAGTTCGTCCGGCAGATGCTGGATGATACGAAGCCGTCCCTGTTCGCTGATCTGGTCCGGATCTCCGGCTTTTCCCACGGTACCGACGTTTGGATCAACAACGCCCAGGAGTTCATCAAGGATGGTTCTGCGACCATGAAGGATGCCATTTCAACAAGAGATGACATCATGAACTATCTCATTCACAAGGGTGTTCCAAATAAAACCGCCTTTAAAATCATGGAAAACGTGAGAAAAGGGAAGGGAATCACCCAGGAGGAAGCAGATTTGATGGCAGAAAACGATGTGCCGGAATGGTATATTGAGTCCTGCAGGCGGATTAAGTATATGTTCCCGAAGGCTCACGCGGTTGCATACGTGATGATGTCCTATCGAATCGCGTACTACAAGGTCTATCATCCGATGGAATTTTATGCCGTATTTTTTACGACGAAGGTCAGTGAATTTGATTCGGATACGATATTAAGGGGCTCCAAAGCCATCCGTAATAAAATCGAGATGATCGAGGCAAAGGGGAAGAATGCCACCAAGAAAGAGGAAGACGAGGTTACCGTTTTAGAGGTGGCTTATGAAATGTACGCCAGAGGCTATGAATTTGCTCCGGCAGAAATCGGTAAATCCCCGGCCACAAAATTTCTTGTGAGGGATCACAAGGTGCTGCTTCCGTTTGTGGCCCTGACCGGTGTCGGCGAAAATGCGGCAAAAGCCATTGTTACAGAATTTGAAAAGAAACCGTTTTTGTCCATTGACGACATGAAGAATCGGGCGAAAGTGAATAAAACAGCAATTGAAGCACTTATGAATCATGGCGTACTTGCGGAAATACCGGAATCGGATCAATTATGTCTTTTTTAATGCTGCACATGTCAAGGGTATTCTCACTGAAATTCTATTCCTTAAAAGTGTTTTCACCGAAGCAGGCCTAAGAAATATCCGACGAAGCGCATGGGAACCAAAACGACTTTTTTTAGAAAAAGCTTGCAAAACCAAGGCTTTTATGCTAATATAAAAACGTAGAAAAAAACTTGACTTGTAAATGCAAAAGAGTGGGCAATCCCACTCTTTCACTTTTGTAATCAGCTTTCAGAGAGGCCAGACAACCTTTCGCAGCAGAATTTGGAGAGCAGGTAAAAGGAAAAATTATGGCGAGGATCAAGATAAAAGAATTCATTACTGAACTTTTAACGGAGTTTCTTGAAAAAAACGGATATGAACTCTACCATGTGGAATTTCTTAAAGAGGGGAAAGATTGGTTTCTGCGGGTTTATATCGATCGGATTGATGATTCTGCAGGTGGTATCAGCACAGATGACTGTGAAAAGGTCAGCAGATTTCTCAGCGACAGACTGGATGAGACGGATCCCATCGAACAGAATTATTATCTGGAAGTATCCTCTCCGGGCATGGACAGAGCGTTGCTTAAGGACAGCGATTACGTCAGATTTGCGGGTCGTTTTGTGGATGTTGCCCTGTATCGGGGGATCGACGGCAGGAAGACTTTCTTCGGGAGGCTTGTCGGCATTCAGAACGGAAATTTAGTGATAATAGATGAAAAAGAAAATAGAATAGAATTACCAATGGAAAAAGTAGCAAAAACCAAATTAGCTGTTATTTTTTAAGGAGGATTATTGAATTATAATGAACAGAGAATTTATTAAGGCAGTCGAAGAGTTAGAAAAAGAAAAGGAAATATCAAAGGACCTTTTAATCGAAGCAATTGAATCTGCACTTGTTTCCGCATACAAAAAAAATTACGGCACTTCCCAGAATGTCCGGGTTAATATTAATAAAGAAACCGGCGATATTGATGTCTTTATGAGGAAGGATATCGTGGAAAAGGTTGAGGATGAACAGATGGAGGTCTCCATTGAGGATGCCAGAGAAATCGATCCCAAGTTCCAGGTCGGTGATGTGATCGAGAGACAGGTTACGCCCAGAGACTTTGGACGGATTGCAGCGCAGACAGCCAAGCAGGTTGTGGTACAGCGGATTCGCGAGGCAGAGCGGGGCTTGATATATGACGATTATTCCAGCCGTCAGTCGGAGATCGTAACAGGTATTATTCAAAGAATCAGCAATGATACCGTTTTTATCAATATGGGAAAAACGGAAGGTATTTTAGCGGCAACCGAGCAGGTGCCGGGAGAAAAATATGTGGTAAACAGCAG
>JAQUYZ010000005.1 GCA_028691625.1 Eubacteriales bacterium | reverse complement strand
GGGCGAACGTTTTTCAACAAGCCGAACGTGGTGAATTTTTAGGCTTTGGCTGTTTATCCACAACAATTCGAATTATTGTATACAATCTTATCCAAGGGTGGCTGTGGATAAAAAAGTATGCTGGAAACGCTTATTTTACAACGTTTAACAAAGCTATTAGAAATGTCAATCTCAAACTTATCCACAGAAGTCCGGATAAATATCGAAAACCGTTTTCGCTGGCGGTGTAATCAGGACTTGATTATCCTCTGCTGTCAATTGCCTGTACGGGTTCTCTCGGTTCTCTTCCCGTATAAAGCAAAATTCCCTCATAAATACATTTGGCAAGCTTTCGCTGATATTCTTCCTGTTCCAGCAGCTTCGCCTCTTCCGGGTTCGAAAGGAAGCCGCATTCTACGATCACCATCGGTACCACAGGATTTTTAAACATCAGCACATCCCTTTTTCCGAGTGCGGTCCGGTCAGATCCGTCGGCTATTCCGGAAACCAATTGCTCCTGTATGATTTCAGCTAATTTTTTGCTTTCTTCGATGATGCTTTGTTCTCCCGATCCAACAGGATAAAACGCCTGGGCGCCCCGAACAGAACGATCCTGCTTAAAGCTGTTCAGATGAATACTGACCGCTACCGTTGGTTTTATGTCTCTTATCATGTCTCTTCGTGCGATCAGATCCGCCGTCTTTTTGCTGCGTATGGTTTTACTCACGCTGTCCCCCAGTCCCTTGTCCTCTTCTCTGGTCATTGCTACCTTCCAGCCGTCGGCCTCAGCAAGCTCTCTGATGTAAAACGCGATGGATAAATTGATCTCCTTCTCCGTAACGCCGGCGTCACTTGACGCACCCCCGTCCATTCCGCCATGTCCCGGATCGATCACAATGAGATCAGAGCTCGTGATCTGGTGAACCTTCGCAATCAAGCTGTCATAGACAGGGCTGATGCTTATGATGATTGCGGCGGCGATTATGACCAAAGCAATGACCCATATTGATTTTTTGGCGATTCTATTTCTTCTCATTGCTATTCCCTCCCTTTTTATGTATATGAAAGGGCGGAATGCAGTATTATATGATTTTATCAGGTCATACACGCTGCGTCGATTTTATTATACCGTGTGTCTGCAAAAAGTGCTATAATATTTATAACTACTTTGCGGTTTTGATATGATTAGTTTTTGGTTTGTTTATATAATCACAGTAAAACCGTCTGCAATTGGAAAGGATACGAAAGATGACAAGGAAGCTTTATCAGGAAGATGTTTACAAGAAAGAGTGTGAAAGCACAGTAGTTGAGGTGCAGGGCGCAGGTACCGCGGATGATCCATATGTGCTGGTACTGGGTGAAACCGTCTTCTTTCCCACAGGTGGCGGGCAGCCCTGCGATCTGGGAACGATCGACGGCATCCCGTTAACCGGGGTCTTTGAAAAGGACGGAATGATCTGCCACCAGCTGCTTCCGCAGGGGAACCCGGACCTGATTCCCGCTCCAAACTGGAAGGATGGCAGCAGGGTTGCCTGCGTGCTTGACTGGAACCGCAGATTTGAGCATATGCAAAGGCACTGCGGGGAGCACATCCTGTCCGGTATCTTTTTCAGGGAGTGCGGGGGCGTGAACCGCGGCTTCCACATGGGAAGCGGCTATATGACCATCGACATCGATGTGCCGGGAATCACCCGGGAAGACGCCCTGCGGATTGAGACGATGACCAATGAGGTGATTTGGGCAAACGTACCGGTAACGACCCGGCATTATGCGCACCGTTCCGAGGCGGAAAAGCTGCCCCTCCGGAAAGCGCTCGCCATTGACGAGGATATTACGATCGTCTCTGTCGGTGATGTAGACAATCCTGCCGACTGTGTCGCCTGCTGCGGAACCCATCCAAGCACCTCAGGCCAGGTCGGGCTGCTGAAGATCCTGAAGCTGGAAAGCTACAAAGGTATGACCCGCGTATATTTCAAGGCGGGGAAAGATGCGCTGGAGGATTATCAGAACAAGCATCGTATCCTTGCGGAACTGAATCTGAAATATTCCTCAGATGACAATGACCTGTCGGAGAAAATGAAGGTACAGGAAGAAAAAAATAAAGAGATCCGTCAGGAGCTCTATTTGATGAAAAATACCTTGATTGGAAAAGCTGCCAGTGAAATATTAAACAAGTATGAAGCCGCTGAGGAGCAGACGGATAACACTTCAGTCACAACGCCCGGCCTTTTAATCCGGGAATACCCTTATTTTCGCGCCAACGATCTCTTGTCCATCACGAAAATCCTGACGGAAAAGCTCACCGGTTCCAAGCCGTTGATCGTTTTGGTGTCCACCAGGGAAACCCTTGTGATCCTTGCCTCTTCCGGCAAGCATGACTGCGGAAAGATCGTCAAGGACAACGCCCATGTCTGGAGAGGAAAAGGCGGCGGAAACGCAGCCGGCGCCCGGGTCATGTTTCCTTCCAGGGACGACCTCGACTGTTTCATAATCTTTATCAAACAGGCATATCATACTACCAGATAGAAGATTCCGGCAGAAAGGAGAACTACAGAATGAAACCACATAGTCATATCCTGATAAAATCCATTACGATAATTACATTTGTACTGATGATCGCTGCAAATGCCCTGTCGAATATCCTCCCGCTGAACGGTGTTACCACCGGTCAGGTTTCTGATTCTTATCCGAATCTTTTTGCTCCGGCCGGATTTACCTTTTCGATCTGGGGATTGATCTATTTATTGCTTGCCGGCTATACCCTTTACCTCATCCGCTTTTCCCCTGAAAAAGCTCCGGCTTTCAGACAGGAATTGCTCCGAAAAATCAGTATCCTTTTCTCCGTATCTTCCCTTGCAAACACAGCATGGATTTTCTCATGGCACTATTTTCGGATTCCATTCTCAATGATTTTTATGGCCGTGATCCTTATCTGCCTGATTGTGATCAATCAGATCACCGCAGATGCAAAGCTGAGCGGCAGAGATGCGTGGTTGATCCGGCTCCCCTTCAGCATCTATTTTGGATGGATCACCGTGGCAACCATCGCAAACGCAACGGTACTCCTTGTCAGTCTGAACTGGGACGGATTCGGGCTGTCTGAGATGGTTTGGACAGTGATCATTCTTTTTGTCGGTTTTCTGATCGGAACGGCAACGATGCTGAAAAATAGAGATATTGCCCATGGTCTGGTTCTGATCTGGGCTTATTTCGGGATCTACATGAAGCATGCATCAACAAACGGATTTGACGGCCGGTATCCGTCGGTGATCCTCTCTGTTCTGATCTGTATTGCATTATTTGCTGCAGCAGAGGTATTTCTCATCGTAAAAGGCCGAAACCGCCATTAAGTGTGCTTCGGCTTGATTCTGACCACCGTTGCAGCAACGGTCAGAGTGCCGATGACGGCAAGCACGGTACTGATCAGCAGCAATAAAGAGGCGCCTTTATAATCCAGCAGAATACCGCCCAGCAGACTTGCAAATACACTGCTTAAGGTGATCATGCCGGTAATAAAGGACTGGCCTTTTACCGCTTCGCCCTTTTCCATCACCTCATCCACCAGATGGACGGATGACGAAAGAAAAATCGGGAAGGAGATCAGTTGAAATAAAAAAGCCACATAGAGAAAAGTAACCGATGTCGCCATGAGCGTGAGCGTCACTTTACAGGTAAACGCAACGGAGGCGACAATGAGCATGACCTGGCAGCTGAATCTTTTTCTAAGGCGGCTGAAAAAGACTAGTCCCGGCAGTTCCAGCAGCGCCATGAAGGAAAAAAGCCGCCCCATCTGACTGCTGTCTCCGCCTACCGCCGTTATGATCTGCATCATATAAGTATTAAAAACCGAGTTTTGGAAAAATACGAGCACGATCCCCACGGTAAAGATAAGAAAAACCTTATTCCGCGCAAGGAAGGCTTTCATGCTGATCGTCCCTTCTCTGCGCTTTATTTTTTCCATCTCAAATTCAACCGATCTGTCATCAATCGCTTTTTTATATAATCTGCTTGTCGCTGCAAGGGAAAGCAGCAGCAAAGCCAGAATGGAGATGCCCACAGCCGGTATTACCTCAGTCCCATAGGCTGCAACAAGAGCTCCCAGAATCGCGCATAGAACGGCATAGGCGACAGAACCTGCGCCCCTGGTGATTCCGAAGTTGATCAAATGGCCGCTTTTGCTGAGATAAAACGCCATGGAATTGATCAGCGGCTGCAAAGAGGCGTGCCAGGCCCCGAGCAGAATAAAAACAACCGACAGAACCAGGGCTCTGGAGTTGAAAAAATACAAAGAGACTGTTGCAATCAACAGCCCTATTGTTATCATACCGGTAATATCAATCAGGGAAGCTTTCTGCGACCGGTCTGCCGCATCCCCCAGCAGAGGCTGCAGGATCACGGACAAAATGCTCGCCGCTGCCATAATGATGCCAATTTCAGAGTTTGTGTAATTCTTTCCGAGGAGAAATACGGATGCGAAGCTCATAACCACTCCGAAATACATCCAATAGGCCCCCTGAATTGCCCCATAGGAAAGGTTCAATGCTTTTGTCATTCTTATCTGTCTCCGTTACGCTTGATGTGATTTCTATTCTAGCCTGTTTTCCTTGTTCTGTCCATCAAAATGAGCTGAAAAGTTTCTATTGAGAATGCATTACAAACTTACCTTTTTTTCATATACTGTAATATCCCGATTATCGGGAATTGATTTTAAGACTGGAGGAAAGGATAATGAGTTCAGATAGATATGCTCCCTCAAACGGAAATCGGTTGGAAGGCATGCAGCATTTGATGGACGGCAAACATGACATTTGCCAGGGCCTCGGGGACCTCTGCGAAGCGCTGAAAGATCTTCGCTGCAAAAAAGAATACGAGGCAGAAATCAATGTTGTAAACGGCATACACGAAATTAAAGAAGGCTTGTGTGAGATTAAAAAAGGCCTTTGCAAGCTTCGGGGCAAAATAGACTGTGAAAATCTGAGGGCAATAAAAGAGGGTGTTCATGAAATATGCCAGGGGCTGAAGGAGCTTTGCGGCGTTCTGAAAGACATTTGCTGCGGACGCATCTGTGAAGCAGAAGAAACTCTTTGTAAGGCAATCAAGCAGATCAAATGCGGCTTCTGCAGGATCGATCGTGCTCTGGAAGATATATGTTTGTGTTAGCATTGGGATAATACTATAATTCCTAAGAGGATAAGTGAATAAACTGGGGCAGGTCTCGAATCGATTGCATCAATCATGGAGAGACAGCCCCTATTCAGCTCTTCTTTGGAAAGTTTTGTATAATCTATTTCATCCCTCCTATTATCGTAATTCAGCCGTCCTCGTTTTCACGAGAACGGCCAGGTGTCAATAAAAGGAACAGAAGTTTTACCTTCTGCCCTTTTTCATATTCCGTAAATTAACTTGGTATCTTATCCTTGCTTTTCCTGGGTTTTGGCAGGGAGGTCACAGGCTCTAAGATGCAGATGATCTCCTTTGCAAAATCGGCGTCATCGATATCCAGGATGTAATGCTCTTTTGCGCCGCTGTAAGGAAAGCCTTTTTCGGCATCTTTCATTTTTTCCCCAATAACATCGAGCTTTTTCACATATACGGTATTGTCACAAACCAGCAAAATCGGTTTTTCATTCACATATACCATATACTCGCCGAACATTTTCTTGTACCGCACAAAACCGATGCCGTGTATCTGCTCACAAACATACTCAATAAAATCCGCAGTCGTTGCCATTTGACCCCCCCTCCTTTGTACCGAGGCTGAACATCAGAGCAATTTATTTCATCGCTGTCAGGTTCGGGCTGATGATCAGTTCCGCTTCTGTTGCTTCCTGAATCTGCTCTATCGTAAAGTCGGGATGCAGCTCCTTCAGAACGATCCCTTCCGGTGTAATTTCCATGACGCCCATTTCGGTTATAATCATATCAACCACACCAACCGCCGTGTAGGGAAGTCTGCATTCTTTCAGGATCTTGTGCGCGCCCTTCTGGGTATGCTGCATTGCTATGATTACTTTCTTCGCGCCTACCACCAGATCCATGGCGCCGCCCATGCCGGGAACCATTTTGCCCGGTACGATCCAGTTGGCAAGATTTCCGTGCTGATCCACTTCCAGTGCGCCTAATATGGTCGCATCCACATGGCCGCCCCGGATGATCCCAAAGGATACGGCGCTGTCAAAGTACATTGCACCCGTATTGATCGTGACATACTGGGCTCCCGCGTTGATGATGTCAACATCCTCTTTGCCTTTTTCAGCAGCAGGCCCCATGCCCATAATCCCATTTTCTGACTGCAAGACGATGTGCACGTCCTCCGGCAGAAAGTTTGCCACCATCGTGGGCAGTCCGATCCCCAGGTTGACCACATTCCCGTCTGCGAGCTCCTTTGCAACTCTTGCTGCGATGATTTCCTTTATATCTGCCATGGTTTTTCACCTCCTGCGATTGCATCCACGAAGATGCCGGATGTTACCACGTTATTCGGATCAATCTCACCGACTTCAACAATTTCGCAAGCGCCGATAATCACATATTCGGCCGCTGTCGCCATCATCGGATTGAAGTTTCTCGTGGTCGCATTGTACGTGGTATTTCCGAACTTGTCGGTCACGGAACCCCGGATCAGAGCAACATCCGCTTTCAACGGCTTTTCCAGAAGATAGTCTCTTCCGTCGATGTTGATCACCTGTTTGCCTTCTGCTACGATGGTTCCCACTCCTGTCGGTGTGAGGAAGCCTCCGAGACCGGTTCCGCCGGCTCTGATCCGCTCCGCCAGCGTCCCCTGGGGAACGAGAATGCACTCCAGCTTATCCTCTTCCACATCGGTATTCATTCGCTGCGCCACTTCGGGGTTCAATCCTACGTGAGAAGCGATGAGCGTCTTGATCTGTCCGTTGGTCAGAAGCTTCCCGACGCCTCTGCTCGGTACGCCCGCATCGTTGCAGATGATGGTCAGATTCTTCACTCCTTTTTCAACCAGGGCATCAATGAGGTTCTCAGGGGTTCCGCAGGCCATAAAGCCGCCAACCATAATGCTGGCGCCATTCTTGATGGGAGCTACCGCTTCCTTGGCTGTCATGATCTTGTTTTTCATTTTATGCTATTTCTCCTTTCGCAGTATCAATCGCTGCTAAACCATTTTCCTTTTCACGATTTCCGTGAGAATGAAGGATGCAACATCTTCCGCATAGGTATGGGCACCGAATCCGGCATCATATCCCAGCTCCTGCGCAAGCTCATGTGAAATTCTTGGTCCGCCGCATATGAGAATAACCTTATCTCTTATCCCCTCTGCTTCCATCAGCTCCGCCAGGTTCGTCAGGTTTGCAATGTGGACGTCCTTCTGCGTTACAATCTGGGATACCAGAATCGCATCCGCATTGACTTCGATTGCCTTTGCAATCAGAACTTCGTTTGGAACCTGACTGCCCATGTTAACGGCTTCGATTCCATGATATCTCTCCAGGCCGAAATGTTCGTGAAAGCCCTTCATGTTCATGATGGCGTCGATTCCTACGGTATGTGCGTCAGTCCCAGAGCAGGCGCCCACAATCACAACAGGTCTCTTGATGTTTTCTGTGATATACTTTTCGCACTCCAGACGATCCATTACGTCAACTTCGACCTTCGTAACCTTAATTGTCGAATAATCAACGGTGTGCTGGCATTTCCCATACAGAACAAAGTAGGTGAAGCCTACCATATCCTTGGAAAAAACAACAGCCGGTTCGTCCAGGCCCATCTTCCTGGCAAGAATTTTTGCTGCCTCGTTCGCTTCTTCTCCGTAAGGAACGGGAAGTGTAAAGCTCAGCTGCATCATACCGTCGTTCATCGTGTCACCGTAAGGCTTGACGTTGGTCAAATCTACAGTAGTCGTTTCACAAGCTGAATGTGTTGTATGTGAACCCATTATTTTTCACCTCCCAGCATGAATGGAATGAACGGATTGAAATAACTGTCATCTTTTACGCATACACCGGCAAGTCCTTTCCCGCCGTCCTTCGGTCTCTTGACTCCGCCGAACTTACCCTTCTCGATGGTGGAGAAAAGTCCTTCTGCTTCAATTTCATGCAGCAGCTTTTCTGCTTCTGCCAAAACAAACTGAGCTCTTTTCTGCATGATCCCATCCTGCTTGTATTCTACTTCCTCGCCGATTGCTCTGGCGTTGTTGAAGATGTATTTTGCATTCTCAATGGAAAGCATTCTGTCCTGCAGATGCGGCGTGTGAATTGCTTCCGTCAGCATTCCGAGCAGCTGGAGGGATTGTCCGGACCAAACTGCGATCATATTGAACAATGCATCCTGGATATGCCCTTTGAAAATGTTGCCTGTCATATACTTTGTGGGAGGCATGTATTTCAGCGGAGCCTTAGGGAAGATTTCTCTTGCCATAATCGCCTGTGCCAGTTCGTAAAGGAATCCGTTCTCGAGATCAGGATCCATTTCGAACGCATGGCCGAGCCCCATCTGCTCTTCCTTAATGTTTGCAAGAACAGCGAACTGTTCGTTGATGAACTGGGAAGCAAGTACGGTATGGGCCGCTTCATAAGCGTCATCTGTTGTCAGATAATTATCTTCGCCTGAGTTGAAGATGGTTCCGCAGTATCCGATGATGACTCTGGAAAAGTACTGGTCAATCAGCGTTCTCTGCATATTGATGTCACGGAACAGAATGCCGTAAAGAGCGTCGTTCAGCATGACGTCTAATCTCTCGATCGCTCCCATTGCCGCGATTTCAGGCATACAGAGACCGGAGCTGTAGTTGCATAACCGGATATACCTGCCGACTTCTTCGCCAACCTCGTCCAGTGCTTTTCTCATCAGTCTGAAGTTTTCCTGAGTCGCATAGGTTCCGCCGAAGCCTTCCGTTGTCGGTCCGTAGGGAACATAATCCAGCAGGCTCTGTGCGGTGGTTCTGATGACTGCGATGATATCTGCGCCCTGTCTTGCAGCAGCCTGGGCCTGAACCACGTCCTCATAGATGTTGCCGGTCGCTACGATTACATACAGATACGGCTTTCTGCCTTCTCCGATGGTTGCCAGATAGTCTTCTCTTTTCGCTGTCTGCGCTTTGATTTTCTCCAAGGCTTTATTTACGATAGGAAGAATTTTCGCTTCCGCATCTTCTTTGGAGGCCATTGTCAGCTTCATGATGTCAAGCTCTCCGGCAGCCATCTTTTCCGCAATCGCCTGCGGGTCAAGACCGGTTTGAATCATCGCATTTCCAATCCAGTAGGCAGCGCCTCTCGGCAGTCCGCCGCCGTCCTTGATGGCGTCTACTACAACGTTAGGAAGTGGTGTATCAACATCATCTACTCCATCCACTCCTAAAAGTCTCAGGACAGTTCTTTCCGTGCTTACTGTAGTGTGTCTGTCGATAAAAATCTGCATGCTCTCAGCAATTCTTCCAGCGCAGGATCTTGCACTGTCAATCACTTTTGGGTCGAGATTTAACTTACTCTTCATCCTTTTTCCTTCTTTCTTTATTATTTTTGCAATGGATGCGAGATATTACGATTGATGGCCGTAATTAAGTGAGGTACAGCAGGTGTTTTTCATAGAAAACCGTGAAACCTATTACCGAGTTTGATGCGAAGCATCATAAAGGAGGCGGTTTTCGAGAAGACACCTGCGAGCCCTCAGTCAAATATTTTCTCGCATTCTCAATAATTTCATCATATATTCCAAGCATCTTCGCGATGTTTAACGCATCCTTCGGAATTTCTTCCTCATTTCCTGCGTGGTAAAGACGATAATCCATATATTTTTGGATGACCTCAATTCTTTCTCTGCGGTTTGCGTAGCGAAGCTCCTTTTCAAGCTTTTTAAAATCGGCATCGGCAAGGCCTCTGACCTGCATATTTTTGATCCCCTCCCCTACCGTAACGCTGTCAAAGTGAGTGGTGATCAGGCTGATGTATGGTCTTGCCTTTAAGTACCCAACCATGCTTTTCGTGAGAGCCAGGCCCTCGATGGGATTCGTCCCGCTTGCGATCTCGTCAATCAGGAGTAATGACCGTTCTCTGCTCTGGTCCAATATTTCCTTAAGCTCCTCCATTTCGCTGCCGAAGCTCGAAAGCCCACGCTGCATGGATTGGCTGTCACCAATCAAAATATGGATGTAATTGGAAAGCCCTATCTTGGCTGCACTGCACGGTACAAAAAATCCATATTGGGTCAGCATGGCGACCAGTCCGACAAGCTTCAGAGACACGGTTTTACCACCCATATTGGCTCCTGTGATACAGGTCACACCATCCTGCAGCTTTATGCTGACAGGACAGTACTGCTTATTTTTCTGATTCAGGATCTCTTCCACTACAAGATGTCTTCCTTCTTCTATCTCAATCCTGTGATCCATGATAAGCTGAGGCTTCACGCAATGATGATTCCTGGCATAGACTGCCTTGGAAAGAGTAAAATCCAATTCTCCTATTTTCGCACAATTTTTCCGCAAAACTTCACCGGAGCGGCAGACCGCTTTCGACAACGCTTCCCGGATCAGCAATTCCTCTTCATCAATTCTCTCATTGAGGTGATCCATTTCCAGAATGAATGCATCGATTTCCCCGGTGTTTTTGAGAACAAAGGTAACTGAAATATAATCCTCGTCATCAGACGTCAGTTCAGGAATCTCTTTAATGATTTTCACCAGCTCCTTGTTCGATTTCGAAACGACATAATCAAACTTTGGGGTTAAAGAAATCCCGTATTGCTTCTCGATCTGCTGTTTTATGACTTTTTGCGCTTTCCTGACATTGATTTCAAGCTCTCTTTTCCTTTTTCTGAGGTCCCCCAGCGTTTCGGAAAAGTCATCATAGATGTAAAAGGTATTCATCCTGTCTTTTCTTGGATCAAGAGCATCCAGGAGATCCATGGTATCGATCAGGATAAATTCGGAGGACAGCTGATGTCCGGCTGCCTCCAGAAGCTCAATGATTCTCTTCATCTTAAGGAGCAGGCTTTTCACCTCAAAAAGCTCCACGACCGACAGAGCATTGTTCTTGCTCCTGTCAATGGTAAAGCTGATATCCTTCATGTCCATAAAGGTTTCCATCAGCAGCTCTACGATCCGGGAGTTCTCCTCTGCAAGTCCCAGGAGCTCGGAGAGCTTTCGGAATTCGTGGTTCAGACGATCCTCATCGCCGGGCATAAACGGAACGATCTCTTTCATCTGTTTCTTTCCGAACGGAGTCATCACGTTGATGCTCTGCATCACATGGTCTAGGCCGGTTTCGCTTCTTGTCTTCACATTCGATAGTCTCACTGAACTCCCCCTCCCAGCTTCACATCGATCACAGGAATTCCGTCTATGACGCTTCTCATGGCTTTCAGCAGCGCTTCATGCTCAAAGGAATACCCAGCAGGGGCATGAGGGTTTACGGTCAGAGCAGCGACTGTGATATTCTCCAGAACCTTTGCGGTAAAGCCTTTTTTCCGCAGCTGCTGCCAATGCATTGCATCGATAAAAATCTTCGTCGGATCCTTGAGTATAAACTGAACTTGTTTTAATTTTGTCGGATGGATATCGGAAATCACGCTGCTCGTCAGAGCCCCCGGAATATATATGTACTCCGTGTCCTCGTCGATTGCCTCATCCAGAAATTTTCCTGCTGACAGACCGGTTTTCAAGTCAAGCAGTTCGACCCGCTCCCCTTTGATCAGCATGATCCGCTCCCGCTTTTGTCCGGCAAGGATCAGTTCTCTGACGTTTCCCTTCTCCAGTTCGGGCAGCTGATAAAGTCCTACGATATGGACTGTCTCTTCCACGACCTTTTTCATGCTTCGGGAAAGCACTGCCCCCGTTGATAAAATGATCGCATCTGAGGTATCCGGCGCTGCAATTGATTTCCGATCGACCGCACCGTCAATCAGTATGATTTCTGCTCCGTATGCCAGCATTTCTCCGCACATTTTTTTATGATCTTTCGTGTTGACCGGTCCCGCTATTTGTACATATCCGCTCTCCGCAACCCTGCAGAGCATAATCTGCCCCAGCGCCGTGGAATAATTGGTCATGCACAGGATTTCCAGGCCGGCTTCCGCCATGTCATATAGCTTGACAGGAACCGATACGATCGTACCGGTGTCAAGAAAGACTCTGGGCTTGTCTGTTCCTGTTACAAGGTCACAACTTTCACCATCTCTGCCAGTTGATGTAATCCCCAGAACAACGCCGTCATCCATTGCTTCTTCGATCAGATAGTTCAGCGCTGTCGTTTTTCCTGCATTCTTGGCCATCCCCACGATAGACAGAGTTTTATATTTCTGCTTCAATTGGCTTAGTAGACCCATGTTTTTCTCCTTGCAGGCTCTCTCTGCAAAATATAAAAAGTGGCTGCGCCATGACGGAATGCCCTCCAGCCGACAGGCGCAGCATTAATCTTTATTTGTGCTTGTTTCTCTCGTGCCTGAGCAGGTGCTGCGGTTCCATCGCCATTCTTTCCCCGTTGAGCAGTCCCGCTACACCCTCATAATGATATTCCTTCTTGCCTGTGCAGTAGTCGCAGGTACATTCAAGCTTCGGAAGATCGACAGGCTCGGTGTAGGTCGTGATCACACCTTCATAATTTCTCAGGATCACCTTATCCGGCGACTGGGAAATGATGTATTGAGGCATGACCGGAATTTTCCCGCCGCCGCCGGGAGCATCTACTACGAAGGTAGGCACGGCATACCCGGAGGTGTGCCCTCTCAGCCCTTCAATAATATTGATTCCCGCCGCAACGGAGGTTCTGAAGTGCTCGATGCCCAGGGAGAGGTCGCACTGATAAATGTAGTACGGTCTTACTCTGTTTCTGACCAGATCATGAACCAGGTCTCTCATGATATGCGGACAGTCGTTCACTCCTCTGAGCAGTACGGACTGATTTCCGAGAGGGATCCCGGCGTCAGCAAGCTTTCTGCAAGCTTCCATCGCTTCCGGAGTCATTTCTTTCGGATGGTTGAAATGGGTATTCAGCCATACGGGGTGATACTTCTTCAGCATGTTGCAAAGATCATCGGTGATTCTCTGCGGCATAACCACAGGGGTTCTGGATCCCAATCTTATAATCTGTACATGCGGAATCTTTCTCAGTTCGCTGAAGATGTATTCAAGTATCTCGTCATCCACCAGAAGACAGTCGCCCCCTGACAGCAGTACGTCCCTTACAACCGGTGTCTTCCTGATATATTCGATGCACTTCTTGATGTCATCCATGCTTCTCGCACCGTCTGTTTCCCCTGCAAGTCTTCTTCTGGTGCAATGTCTGCAGTACATGGAGCACTGGTCGGTAATCAGGAATAAAACTCTGTCTGGATATCTGTGGGTCAATCCAGGGGCCGGAGAGTCCTCATCCTCGTGAAGCGGATCAAGCATATCTGCTTCGCTTCTGTGGGTTTCCGCGATAACCGGAACTGCCTGCATTCTTACGGGACATCTCGGATCATCTGCGTCCATCAAAGATGCGTAGTAAGGGGTAATTCCAAGGCGGAAGCTTTTCACTACTTCGGCGATGTCCTTTTCTTCCTCCGGAGTGAGATTAATGATTTTCTTTAGCTGTTCCACATCGGTGATTCTGTTGGCCACCTGCCATTTCCAGTCATTCCATTCCGCTTCGGAAACGTTCTTCCAAGCTTCGATGTCTTTCCAATTTCTTCTTTCTGACATTGCGATTTTCCTTTCTTTCTTTGTTCCTGCCGATTAAATAAATTTTTCGTTCTACCCTTAGATTAAATAAAGTTTACGCAGCGCGGATCGCTGCAGCAATCTGTCTTGATATATTTGCGCCGGGAAATTTGACAAGCTTATGCGTACATCTCCGCAAACAGGTTCTTTAAAGGCTCGCACTCTCTCAGCACCTGAAGAGAAATCGCAGCATGACCTTTGCAGTATCCGTTTCCAACGATCATGTTCACGTCTTTTCCAACGCCTTCTGCACCTAATGCAGCTTTCGTGAAGCTGGTTGCCATGCTGAAAAAGTATACGGTTCCGTTGTCTTTCGTAGCAAGAATGCTTGCCATTTCCGTGTTTTCGATATTAACGCAGTTGATCACAACGTCAGCAAGCTTTCCGTCTGTCAGTTCCATAATCTTTTCGTAAATGTAAATTGCATCTGTTGCGTCTGCAGCAAAATATTCATCAGCAAGTCCGAGCTTTCTTGCTCTGTCTGTGCTCTTTTCACTTCCGCCGATGCAGATGACTTTACCGGTAACACCGGCTCTTTTCTTTGCTTCATACAAACAAAGAAGACCGGATTTTCCGCCGCCGCCGATGACGACTACCGTGTCGCCGGCCTGAACAAGTTTGGCCGTCTGCGCAGGCGCACCTGCAACGTCAAGAACCGACAGGGCCAATGTTTCAGGAAGATCCTCCGGAAGCACAGCATAGATGCCGCTCTGGAACAGGATTGCTTTTCCTTTGATGTCGACCTGGTCGATATCAGGTCTTACTTCAAGAATTTCATCGATTACCAGCGGAGTCAGAGAGAGCGATACCAATGTAGCGATCTTGTCGCCAACCTTCAGGTCTCCTTCGTAAGCAGGTCCGATTTCCTCGACTGTTCCGATGAGCATTCCGCCGGAGCCCGTTACAGGATTCTTGTGCTTCCCTGCTTTTGCAACGATTCCCATCATGATTTTCTTAATCTCTTCGATATTGCCGTTTGCCTGTTTTTCTATCTGAGTAAAGCTGGCAGAGTCTACGTTCAAAGTCTGCACATCGATCAGAACTTCGTTGTCGTAGATTTCCATCGTGTTGTCGATTACATCCGCCGGCTGCGGAAGTACTCCCTTCGGTGAAATCACGCGGTGAGTACCAAATGGATTCCCTTTTTTCATTTTTCGTTTTCCTCCTGAGTTTTAAAATTCATTTCATTCCTATCATTCAATTTGAATTTAAGCATTATGCCATAGTATATAGCAAGTAGTATGCCAAGAACCGCATGTTGAAAATCCCGCACCCATTTTTAGTTCCGAACCATTTTTGCAAGAAATCCGTTCCGATCCGAACCGGAGTCGGTTCGGTATTCCTGCAAAAACAGCAGAATGGAATGCACTTCAACTAGTTTATCCGCTGATATGCATTCCATTCCCCGGCTCAGTTATGTGATCTTATATTTGTTCTTTTTTCTGACCAGCTGTGTCTGGCTTATTCCAATCGCTTTCGCCGCTTTTCTGGTGGATCCGTGTTTTTCACAGGCATACCGGATGATATTTTTTTCGAAGCTGTCCAGCATTTCATCCAGATTCATCCTTCCGGACTCTTCAAAGGGGGTCTCGTCGAAATTGACGCTGACCGTTTCAAAGAGATCGGTGTGAAGCTCCTTCATGACGTCCAAAACGGTAATCGTTTCATCTCTTGAAGTAATCAACAGCCTTTGAACTACGTTTTCCAGCTCTCTGATGTTTCCCGGCCAGCTACATTCCTTCAGATATGCCATGGCATCCTCCGCTATGGCCCTTTCGATTCCGAATTTCTCTGTATATTTCTTCATGAAATACTCGACCAGCGCCGGTATTTCCGCTTTTCTCTCGTCCAGGGTGGGCACACGGATAGGAAAGACATTGAGTCTGTAATAAAGGTCTCTTCGGAACTTCTTTTCCTCGATCAGTTTTTCCAGATCCCGGTTGGTAGCGGAAATAATCCTGACGTTAGTCTTGATCGGCTCCGTACCCCCCAGCTTGTAAAACTCACCGTCCTGAATCACCCGCAGCAGCTTCGCCTGAAGGTCCGGAGGCAGATCTCCGATTTCATCCAGCAAGATGATTCCGTTGTCGGCAAGCTCGAAATATCCCTTTTTACCTGCTGCATTGGCTCCGGTAAAGGAACCCCTTTCATATCCGAAAAACTCGGATTCGATAAGATTGTCCGCGATGGCGGCACAGTTGATCTTCACAAAGGGCTGCATCCTTCGATTGCTGTTTTTCTGTATCAGCGTTGCGACTTTTTCCTTTCCGACGCCTGTGTCTCCTGTGATCAGCACATTGCAATCGTACTTAGCTACACTGAGAATCTCATCCAGCACCGTGGCCATTGCCCTGCTTTCACAGATGAAGTCCTCAACCAGACTTTTTCGGTAGCCGGAAAGCTCAAAGCCTTTTTTTGAACGTCCCAATGGATAGGAGATATTATCCTCCACCTTCATTTCCGTAACCATGGCCCTTTCCAGAAACGGAGCCAGATCCTGCACGATTTTGATGTCAAACTCGTCATACTCCTCAAGGTACCCGTCAGCACAGCGGATGTCCAACTGACGGGAAATGGCCTCCGTCAGGTACAATGCAATGTTATAGTTGTTGATCAGATTTGCAAAGCAAACCGTTCCGCCGGGTTTTGTCGCCAGTATGTTGATGGTTTCCGCCCCCGGTATGTCGGCGCAGTTGACACTCATGTCGAAAAGCGAATCCGCATTCAGTTTCTGCAAGCATTCCATCGGCTTTAGTATATTGACGAAGTAGATTTCCGTAAACACATTATTTAACAGAAGATCGATACTTTTTCCCTTCAGCAGCACCTCGGATTTATTGTCGATCAGGCAGACGATTCTGGCATCAGGTCCCGCCACCTTTCTGATTGCAAAGCCAAAAAGGGAGTTGGTCAGAAGATTGCTCCCGACAACAAGAAAATCCTTCTTGCCCCGGGCACACTTGCTGACGGTGTACATGGTTCCGGATTCATTAAAAGCAAACAAAAGCAGATTAAGGGGGACATCTGCCGGTCTTCTGACGATCGGGAACTCGTTGAACAGGATCGCATAACCCTCCACATCCACCTGGCTGTATGCCATATCGATCCTGGTGATTCTGCTGATATAGAGTGGGACCGCTGCGAGAGATGCGTTGCAGATGATCTCGTCTCCAACCTCCAGGCCTTGCTTATTCAAGTATTCGTCCCCGATTATATCAACGGTGCCATATAAAAGCCCGCCCGTATCCGTAACGGGATTATGCAGCTTTCCTCTTTTAATCACGATGTCGATGATCCTGTCTTTGATCTTGTCCAGATTATTATTGGATTCAATACAAATCTGTTTGAAGCTGGTCCCTTCCAGATGAAGCTTCTTGATCGATACCCTGATTTCATTGGGATAGATTTCCCTGTTGTTATCCACTTTCCAGGCTGAAGTAGACAATACGTGTTTGGGTTCAAGCACTCTCTTCACGCCATAGCTGTTATCCATCATTTCTTCCGGCCTCCCTGCTCAATATTTTGCATCACCTGTCAACAGGGTGATGCAAAATCGGTTCATTTCTTGTTTAATACAAGGATACCGTATTGGCATGCAATTTGCAATTTAAATTTTAGATTGGACAGAATATCAATATATAAAATAATCAAAGAGGAGAAAAGATATGGAAAAAATTACTTCGACGATTCGTTTGAGAATGTCACACAAGGATGCCCATTACGGCGGAAGTTTGGTGGACGGTGCACACATGGTTCACTTATTTGGTGAC
>JAQUYZ010000294.1 GCA_028691625.1 Eubacteriales bacterium | reverse complement strand
ATGTAGAGTCCGTTGCAATCTGTGGAACACCCCAGATGAACGAAGCGGATAGTATAATCGATGTGGGTACCGGAGCCGGTTTTCCGGGAATTCCCCTTGCGATCCTCTATCCGGATAAGCGGTTTCTCCTAATGGACTCATTGAATAAAAGAATCAGAATCATAAGTGAGATTTCGCAGGAAATCGGTCTTCGAAACGTCTCTTTTCGCCATGGCCGTGCAGAGGAGCTGGCTCAAAGTGCAGAATTCAGAGAACAGTATGATCTTTGTGTTTCCAGAGCGGTTGCAAATCTTGCGGTTCTGTCAGAATATTGCCTTCCCTTTGTCAAAGTCGGCGGATGGTTCGCAGCGTTTAAAACAGGAAAGATCGAGGAAGAGCTTAGGGAGAGTCAGCATGCAATTGTGCTGCTGGGTGGTAAGCTTGAAGAAAACAAATCGTTGTATATCAAAGGCTATGATCTGGATCACAGGATCCTGTTGATTAAAAAAGTCAAAAAAACCTTGGCGAAATACCCGAGAAAAGCAGGAACCCCTGCGAAAGAACCCCTGAAGCGATAGTTTTGGGGGTTTTTTGTTGATGAAAACAGCTTTCTTTTGGGACAAGCCTGCTGGTACTATGAAAGGAGAGAAGTATCGTCGGCAAAGAAAGGGGGAGCACCATGATATTTAAGAAATCGGACCATTTGGAAATACCGATTGAATTGGTCAGCACGAATCCGGATCAACCAAGGAAATGCTTCGAGGAAAAAGAGCTTTTGGAATTGAGCGATTCGATCAAGGAATTCGGTGTCATCCAGCCAATCATAGTGAAACGTGACAGCAAGGGACTATACATAGTAATTGCGGGAGAACGGCGCTTAAAAGCAGCTGCGATGGCTGGGCTGAAAAAGATACCGTCCATCGTCCGCGATGCGGATGATAAAGATTCCGCGCTGCTGGCCCTGGTCGAAAATGTCCAGCGGGAGAATCTCAACTATATTGAAGAAGCTGTGGCGTATAAGCGGCTGATCGATGAATATGGGCTTACCCAGACGGAAATTGCGAAACGGATGGGGAAACAGCAATCCACCATTTCAAACAAAATACGAATCCTTTCCCTTCCTTCGGATATCAGGCAGGTGCTGGCAGACAACCAATTGACGGAACGGCACGCCAGAGCGCTGCTAAAGGTGAGCGATGAATCAGTGAGGAAGCAGATATTAGCAAGAATCATTGAGCATAATTTAAACGTAAAACAAACGGAAAAGCTCATTGAGGATGTGATGAAAAAGCAGGAAGAAGAGCAGCGCAAGGGAGAAAAGCTCAGGTTTATCAATTACCGCATTTATTTAAACACGCTGAGAAAAGCATTCAGCAGCATAGTGGAAATCGAGAAGAATGCAAGGTTTTATCAGGAAGATAAAGGAGATTACCTTGAAATAAGGATATTAATACCAAAAAAAGAAAATAAAACCAGAACAACCGCTGCAGATTGAAACTCCAATCTGTGAGAAGGTTTCTCGTGATATGTTTCACGTGAAACCTTTTTTCTTTTGAAAAAAACATGGAGAAAAAAGCGGGCATAGTATATAATGAAACAGTACTGGAATATATAGGAGTGATTAAAATCCAATGATATTAGGAGGACATAGATTTGGGAAAAGCTATAGCAATATTCAATCAGAAGGGCGGAGTCGGGAAAACAACGACGAATATCAATCTTGCAGCTTGCCTCGCGTTAAAGGGCAAGAAAATATTGATTTTAGATATTGATCCCCAGGGAAATACAACCAGCGGTATGGGAATTTCAAAAAAGGGACTGGAAAAAACCATGTACGAGGTTTTAATCAACGATAAGCTGGAACCGGCTGATGCGATCATACCAACACGCATTAAAAACCTGGATATCATACCTGCGAGTGTACAGCTGGCCGGCGCGGAAATTGAACTGGTCCAGCTGGAGGGAAGAGAAAAACGGCTGAAAAAGGCGCTGGATAAAATCAAAGGTAATTATGACTACATATTTATAGACTGTCCTCCGTCTCTTGGGCTGCTGACAATCAATTCATTAACGGCAGTGGACAGCGTTTTGATCCCGATTCAATGCGAATTTTATGCACTGGAGGGTGTCAGCCAGCTGATGAGCACCATTGAGCTCGTCAAGAAGAACATGAATACAACGCTGGAGATCCAGGGTGTTATTCTCAGCATGTTTGACGGAAGGACAAACCTGTCCATTCAGGTTGTAGAAGAAGTCAAGAAATACTTTAAAGAAAAAGTATACACTACGGTGATTCCGAGAAATGTACGCCTGGCAGAAGCACCAAGCTACGGAATGCCGATTACGGAATATGACCCGAAGTCCAAAGGGGCGGAGGCGTATTTTGAATTTGCCGAGGAATTTCTGGAACTGGAAGGTGAACGGTAATGGCTGCTGCGAAAGGACGAGGCTTGGGAAAGGGCCTGGAAGCACTCTTCAACGATGTTGAAATCAGTACTCATGATTCGGAAAGTACCGCAGAGCACTATGAAGGAATCCAGTTACTCGACCTCAATGACATCAAACCGAATTCAAGACAACCAAGAAAGAATTTTCCGGATGACAAGATTGATGAGCTTGCGAGATCAATCGAAACCCATGGTATTATTCAGCCAATTATGGTCAGACTTGCAGGAGAAGGCTACGAGATTGTCGCGGGTGAGCGCAGGTGGCGCGCTGCAAGAAGAGCAAACCTGAAGCAGGTACCCTGCATTGTAAGAGATCTGACCGAGGAACAGAATATGCTGGTTGCCATCATAGAAAACATGCAGAGGGAAGATCTGAACCCAATGGAAGAGGCCGAAGCGCTGAATCAGATGATCACAGCCTTCGGGTTGACGCAGGAAGAGGTCTCGAAAAGTGTGGGGAAGAGCCGACCGTATATCACAAACGCATTGCGGCTCTTGAAGCTGCCGTTAGATATCCGGGAAATGGTTGCTCAAGGAGAACTGTCAAATGGGCACGCCCGGGCCATTTTAGGCATCAAAGAGGAAAAGCGGCAACTGCACCTGGCGAAGCGTGTCTGTAAGGAAGGGCTCTCGGTAAGAGAAACAGAAGCACTGTCAAACAAGGAGAATGAAGGGCTTGTGAAAAAGCCTTCCAAAGCAAGAAGTAAGAACCGCGAGATAACATATATGGAAGAGGAACTTAAGACAGCCCTGGGAACGAAGGTGGCAATTAACCATGGTGCAAGACGCGGAAAAATAGAGATAGAGTACTATAGCAGGGAAGAACTTGAACGACTGCTGGAATTGCTTCTAAGCTTGAAATAGCAACGCTTTAAAATAGTGTTTCACGTGAAACACTATTTCTTTTCGGAAAGGGGTCTGACAGTTATAGAGCGCATTTCGTCCGGGAACATTTTAACGGAAAGAGCAGAACAACCATCCTCTGCATAATATGAAGAAGAAGTGACGGTTCAACTTCTAATTCGATCGGAGGTTGTTTTATGATATACTTGGATAATGCAGCTACAAGCTTCCCAAAGCCGGGGGGAATGCTGCGCGTGATGGAGGAATGTATACTTGATTACTGTGGGAATCCCGGAAGGTCGGGACACCGTATGTCAATGAGAACCGGCGAAGAAATTTACAAAGCAAGGAAAGAGATTGGAAAACTTTTTCAGATAGCAGACTGCAGCAGGATCGTATTCACATCCAATGCAACGGAAG
>JAQUYZ010000293.1 GCA_028691625.1 Eubacteriales bacterium | reverse complement strand
TTGCAACGGGTACCGGAATGATCTTTTCCCTGCTTCATGCCTATGCGGCGGTCAACCTGAAGGCAGACCAGATTATCAGCGGTACCGCATTGAATATGTTTGCTCCCGCATTTGCGATATTTGTAGCAAGAATGATTCAGGAGAACGGCGTACAACAGATCAATTTTGCCAATACCTTCCGGATCCAATCCGTACCGGTGCTGGGAGACATCCCTCTCATCGGAGGCTTGTTTTTCAAAAATGCATACATCACGACCTATCTAGGCTTCGTCATCTTGATTCTGTCTGTGATCGTGCTTTACAAAACCAGATTCGGACTGCGCCTCCGAGCCTGCGGGGAACATCCTCACGCTGCCGATTCCGTCGGGATCAACGTGTATCGGATGCGGTATGCCGGTGTCATGATATCCGGTGCGCTGGCCGGACTTGGCGGGCTGGTATTCGTTATTCCGACTTCCACGAACTTTAATGCAACGGTATCCGGTTACGGCTTCCTGGCGCTGGCAGTTATGATCTTCGGACAGTGGAAACCGCTTCGCGTTTTGTTTGCGGCGTTTTTCTTCGGATTGATGAAGACCATCGCCTCAGCGTATTCAGTCATACCGTTCCTGTCAACCTCGGATATCCCCAGCGACATATACAAGATGGTTCCGTTTATCGCGACACTCATCGTGCTGGCTTTCAGCTCCAAGTCTTCTCAGGCACCAAAGGCGGTTGCGGTTCCTTACGACAAGGGAAGCAGATAGGCAATAAAGGGACGATCACGAAAAACTGCGATAGGAGATTTTATGTCATTTTTACCAATGACAATTGAAGATATGAAGGAAAGGGGATGGCATCAGCCTGACTTCGTCCTGATCACGGGCGATGCTTATGTTGACCATCCCTCTTTTGGCACAGCCATCATCAGCCGGGTTCTGGTAAGCCGCGGCTACAAGGTTGCGGTTTTGGCACAGCCTGACTGGAGAAAGACTGATGATTTCAAACGGTTCGGCAGACCCAGGCTTGGTTTTCTGATCAATGCGGGAAATGTGGATTCCATGGTGAACCATTTTTCCGTCTTTAAGCACAGAAGAAAGACCGACAGCTATTCTCCGGGCGGAAGGGCGGGAAACCGGCCGGACCGTGCCGTCATCGTCTACAGCGGAAGGGCGAGGGAGGCATACAGGGATGTTCCGGTGATCATCGGTGGAATCGAGGCCAGTCTGCGCCGTTTTGCCCATTACGATTATTGGGATGACAAGGTGCGACGTTCCGTCCTGTTGGACGCGAAGGCTGATCTGCTGATCTACGGCATGGGAGAACGGGCTGTGGTGGAAATTGCAGAGGCATTGGATTCGGGTATCGAAGCGAAGGATATCAGCTGGATCAGGGGTACCGTTTATCGTTCGGTTAATGCACAGCATAAGGCCGGCATGACAGCGGAGCAGTTTGAAAAGGAACTGTTCGGAGACAAGGATACGGTGGTGCTCCCTTCTTATCAGGACATCAGCGTGAGCGGCAAATCGGACGAAGAGAAGGCAAAGAAAAACTATTGCAGAAGCTTTTTGCTGCAATATCAAAATAATGATTCGATCAGCGGCAAGCGGCTGGTAGAAAAGTATGACGAAACCGTTTATGTCGTGCAGAATCCGCCTCAGGAACCACTTACAACAGAAGAGCTGGATGATGTGTATGAGCTCCCATATGAAGGGACTTATCATCCTTCCTATGAGAAGGACGGGGGTGTCCCTGCCATTGAAGAAGTCAAGTTCAGCATCATCGCAAACAGGGGCTGCTTTGGCGGCTGCAGCTTTTGTGCTTTGACCTATCATCAGGGGCGGGAAGTGCGCGGAAGGAGCAGAGCCTCCGTCGTTAGGGAAGCCGTACGGCTGACGGAGAGAAAGGATTTCAAGGGATACATTCACGATATTGGCGGACCGACGGCCAATTTCCGGAAGCCAGCCTGCAGGAAGCAGCAGAAATCGGGTGTATGCAGCAATAAGGATTGCCTGTATCCAAAGCCGTGCAGTCAGATGGATATCGATCACACAGAATATCTGGAGCTGCTGAGGGAGGTTCGAAGCCTTGATAAAGTTAAGAAGGTCTTTATCCGATCGGGCATCCGGTATGACTATCTGCTTGCAGGAAAGGACGACCAGTTCATCGAGGAGCTATGCAGACACCATGTCAGCGGGACGCTGAAGGTTGCGCCGGAGCATGTTTCAGATCGGGTGCTGGCAAAGATGAGGAAGCCTTCCAAAGAGGTGTTTCTGGCTTTTGACAAAAAGTACAGAGAAACGAATGAGCGTCTGGGATTAAAGCAGTATCTCATTCCTTATTTCATCTCGTCTCATCCGGGATCGACGTTGGATGACGCGGTGGAACTGGCACTGTTTTTGAAAAAAAACGGGTTTGTTCCCGATCAGGTACAGGATTTTTATCCGACGCCGGGAACCTTGTCAACCTGTATGTATTATACCGAGCGGGATCCTTTTACCGGTGAGAGGGTATCTGTTCCGAAGGATCTGGAAGAGAAAAAGATGCAGCGCGCGCTGATGCATTTCAATAAGCCGGAAAACAGGGAGCTTGTGAGGAAGGCATTACAGAAGGCCAAAAGAGAAGATTTGATTCCGGTTCTCCTTGGATCTTTTGAAAAAAGGAGCCATCAGGGAAAGCCGGTTGAAAAAAATAAAGGTAAAGTAGGAAAAAGAAGATGAGCCTTATTGAAAAACTGCCAATCATCATCAACGAGAGCCGGGAGGCTTGCCGTTCGGTTACGGCAGGCGGCTTTTCCGTGGTGGAACAGATCGGGCACGGAGAGAACATCCTTGCCCACGGCGATAATTTACCCTTTATGAAGTACCTTCTGGAGCAGAAGGAAATGGCCGGAAAAATCAATCTGATCTATATTGATCCGCCGTTTTTTTCCAAAGCGAATTACGGATCCGAGCTGAAACTGCATTCGGACAAGATCAGCAAGATTCCCGTCATGAAACAGAAAGCTTATCATGATGTCTGGGAAGAGGGTATGGAAGCATATCTTCAGATGCTCTCTGTGCGGTTCTTGCTGATGAAGGAGCTCCTTGCCGAGGACGGATGCCTTTGGGTGCATCTGGACTGGCACAGCGTGCATTATGTGAAAGTTCTGCTGGATGAAATTTTCGGGGAAAAGAATTTTGTGAACGAAGTGATCTGGAATTATAAGTCGGGCGGAGTCAGCAAAAACTATTTCGCCAGAAAACACGATACCCTGCTGTTCTATGCGAAATCATCGAAATACTATTTTAAAGCACAGCAGGAGAAATCTTACAACAGAGATTTCAAGCCGTATCGCTTCAAGGGAGTGTCTGAATACAGAGATGAGCTTGGATGGTATACCATGGTCAATATGAAGGACGTCTGGCAGATCAACATGGTGGGCCGAACCTCAGCGGAACGGACCGGATATGCGACGCAAAAGCCGGAGCAGTTGATCGAAAGGATCCTGGAAAGCTGTACCAGAGAGGGGGATCTCTGCGCTGATTTCTTTGGCGGCTCAGGAACGCTTTCCGCAGCCGCGGACCGAATGGTCAGAAGATGGATTTCCTGCGATATCGGGGAGTTGGCCGCAATCAACGCTCACAAGCGAATGGTAACTTCTTCAAAAGAGGGATACCGGCTCTTTACAGAATCGGATCATCTCGAAAACAGGGGCAAATTAACGGTAGAAA
>JAQUYZ010000292.1 GCA_028691625.1 Eubacteriales bacterium | reverse complement strand
TTTTGTCCTCCAGCTTGCCATCGCCTCTTCATTGGACAAATAGGAAGCTTCCTTGACTCCCTCCGTCTGTTTCAGCGCCGTCAGCATTTCTGCGGCCTGTTCATAAGGGGTGTCATCCAAAAGATAAACCTGAATGGTATCGAACTGTTTTTTCGCTGTTTCTGAAACCATATTGATGTTCACCACGAGGATGAAAAATAAACCTAATATCAACAGCATTGCCGTAATGGAAAACATGGAGGCAACGCTCATGGCCCTGTTTCTGAAAGCCTGTTTAAATGCCTGCTTAAAGGCAAATCCTATACTATTTAACATCGTCGCTGAAAACACCTCCCGCCAACACACAAGTATGCAGTCTTTCATCTTCGTATGCACCATAGCTTCCGCTGACATCGTCACGAACAATTCGGCCTTTATCAATTGCGATGACACGCTTTCCCATTCTGTCTACGATATCCTTGGCATGAGTAACCATCAGGATCGTCGTCCCGCGCAGATTGATCTGTTCCAAAAGTCTCATGATTTCCCATGCAGTATCCGGATCAAGATTTCCGGTAGGCTCGTCCGCGATCAGTACGGTAGGATTGTTCACGATTGCACGCGCAATGGCTACTCTCTGCTGTTCCCCTGCAGAAAGCTCATGAGGATATTTACTTGCTTTTGAGCTGATTCCCACGAGACTGAGTACCTGCGGCACCTGTCTGCGGATGGAACGCTGGCTCATATGTATGATTTCCATGGCAAAGGCAACATTTTCGAAGACGGTTTTCTTTGGCAGAAGCCTGAAATCCTGAAAGACGATGCCTGTGTTTCTTCTAAGTTTCGGAATTTCCCGGTTGGAAAGCCTGGTAATTTCTGTTCCGTTCAGTTTGATGCTTCCCCTGTCCGCATCG
The DNA here is from genome assembly GCA_028691625.1 of Eubacteriales bacterium. GTDB lineage: Bacteria > Bacillota > Clostridia > Peptostreptococcales > Anaerovoracaceae > Anoxybacterium. Next base: position 2,805 of record JAQUYZ010000292.1, on the reverse strand, counting down.
ATTTCTTTCAATATGAGCTTGATAAAGGTGGATTTTCCTGCTCCGCTGGGTCCGACCAGAAAAACAAAATCTCCTTTGCTGATCTGGATACTCACATCTTGGATGCCGATATTGGTTCCGTAGGACTTTGTCACATTATCAAAAGCTATCATTGCTGGAGTCCTTTCCTGTTTCTATCGCGGCTTGATGAACGATATTTCGGTTAGACGCAAAATTATACATAAATCTACAATTTATTATAATATAAAACAGGACAATATTGAAGTCTTTCTTACATTACAAATACATTACAATCCCGATTAAATATTCTCTGCTGCCGGTTAACAAAACAAAGCAGCGGCAATTTCACCGAGAGGCAGCTGCAAGACTTTCTTTGCTTCGCCCGCCGTATAAGGGATTTTGCAGTTGTACTCTGCGGTGTAGATACATTCCGGATTGAGCATCGGAAGAAATACGGGCTTTCTGATGTTGAGAAATTGGAGCATTTGCCGGCGGTTCACCCCGTTGTTCATCTTGTTGATCACAAAGATGATATCATTCTGCTCTGTTTCCAACAATTTCAGATTGGATAGAATCTCGTATCCCCCCAGCATTTTGGACGGCATGGGATCGATCACCGCAAGGATTCGGTCCATGTTCTGCAGCAGCTCATAATCCGGGGCTTGTTCCCCCGATAAATCGCAGAGAATCATGTCACCCATGGCATGATTGACCAAGCGAAGCTTTTGTTCGAAGGAAAGCCGAATGCCCCTTTCCCCGGGAGACTGCAGAATCCAGTTAATCCCCTCGTCCGGATTGCGCATGCCTCTTATTCTTTTATTTTCTTTCAAAGCCTGATAGAAACGAAAATACTGCCGCCCGGCAAAACGCTTGTCCATTCCGTAGGAATCAAACAGAGAACCCTTCCCAAGTTCAGCTACCGTCGGGCTGTGTTTCCCGGTATTCGCCAGATATCTGGCAAGACAGCCTGCAAGAAAGCTTGTTCCCGCACCTGCTGAAATCCCAATCAACCCGATCTTCAGCTTGTCCATTTGGTTGTATTGTTCCTGCTGAAAGGCCTCTCTTGAAAGGATACGGTCCATTTTTCCCACCTCCGTGATTCAAATGTACCATTTATATGTTTGTTTGTCAATTATTTACATTTTATAAAAGAAAACAGGACTGTCTCCGAAACGGGCAGACAGCCCCGAATACTTGCACCTTTGCATCATCGCGTAGTTTGCCTATTCTTCGTACTGCACCTTCAGCTCAATTTGATCGGGAAGATAGGTCAGATCCGTCTCCGCAACCTGCAGCGGATAGGTCAGCACTTGTGTCAAAGCGGTGCCTGGCTGAGGATCCTTGAACACTGTGTATATTTTCAAGGTTTTTACACCGTCCTCTTCGGAAACCATCATTTTATCAATTGCAATTTCATATCCGGAGGTTGGTTTTTCTCCTCTTGAGGCAATCACATATATTTTATCGTCAACTACACAGGCTAAAGCACGTTCCAGGGCCCGATATTCCGGAATGACTTGATTCGCAATCTGCTGCGGGTAATCCGTCTCCCCTAATACTTTGTAACTCACCTTTTCATCACCTTCAAAAATTATCATTCCTGCCACAACCGCGGCAATTGCTATTATGATAATGGCAATTATGATCAGCACTCTTTTACTCGGCTTACGCATTTTCTTAACAACACCTGTTTTACTCACAATCAAAACTCCCTCCTGCTAATTTTTATTAAAATCTATTCAAGGAGGGAGCTTAATATTCGTACTATTTTTAGGCGCTTGATTGCTTTGAATAAAATTACGCTATGAAATCCACACCTCGTTTACAGACTTTTTACAGCCGCTGCCACAGCATCCGCCGTCAGTCCGTATTTAGTCATAAGTTCTGCCGGTTTGCCGGATTCACCAAAGGTGTCCTGAAGGCCGACAAATGCCATCTTTGTCACGCACTTTTGAACCACGACCTCCGCAACAGCAGAACCGAGACCTCCGAAAATGGAATGTTCCTCTGCCGTAACGATGCCTTTTGTTTCCTTAGCCGCTTTGATGATGATCTCCTTATCGATGGGCTTGATGGTATGCATATCGATAACGCGAAGGCTGATGCCTTCCTTTTCCAGCATTTCCGCCGCAATCATGGCTTCATTGACCATGATTCCGGTTGCAATGACGGTATAGTCGCTGCCATCCTTTACGCACATGCCCCTGCCGATTTCTATTTTGCTGTCTTCCTCATAAATCCCGGGCACAGCGGCTCTTCCCAGTCTGACATAAACCGGACCGTTTATCGCTGCCGCCTGCTTGATCAGCATTTTCGTCGACATTCCATCGGATGGACTGATGACGATCATTCCCGGTATCGTTCTCATCAGCGCGATATCCTCAATGCTCTGGTGGCTTCCGCCGTCTTCGCCTACCGTAATCCCCGCATGGGTCGCGCATACTTTTACATTCGCTTTCGTATAGCCGATTGAATTTCGGATGATTTCAAATGCTCTTCCTGCCGCAAACATCGCGAATGTGCTCGCAAAGACAATCTTTCCGGAGTGGGCGAGCCCGGCGGCAACGCCGTGGAGGTTCTGTTCTGAAATTCCCATATTGAAGAATCTGTCCGGATATTTCCCCGCAAAATGTGTCGTCATCGTGGATTTTGACAGATCAGCATCCAGCACAACAATATCCTTATTCATTTCACCAAGCTCCAGGAGCACTTCCCCGTAAGCCTGTCTTGTTGCCATCTTTTCCGACATTACCATTCACCTCCAAATTCTGTCCCTGCGTTCTTCGCTTCCTCGTCGTTCGGAGC
>JAQUYZ010000291.1 GCA_028691625.1 Eubacteriales bacterium | reverse complement strand
AGGTTGCTTTGCGAGGTCAGAGCCAAAGTACATTAAACAATTACATTCGCCGAATTGCATTGATCAATTCCATTTCCAACTTTAACGAAAATGTAAACCCCGGCTGGCTGGAATACAGAAAATCCGTATCAACAGACGCGACATTTGTAGAATGGACCGACTCGGTTGACCATTTTGAAGACCTTTACGGAACACAGTTCATCGATTGCCTGGGTGGATTCGGAATTTATACTTGTGGACACAGAAATCCGGAAATCTTAAAGACGGTAAAAGCCCAGCTTGACAGATATGCATTACATAGCCAGGAACTGGTTGACCCATTAAGAGGTTACCTCGCAAACATTCTTGCAATGATTACTCCCGGAGATCTGCAGTATGCCTTCTTCACAAACGGCGGAGCAGAAGCGGTAGAAATGGCACTCAAGCTTGCTCGTCTGGCTACAGGCGGCAGATGGTATATCTCCACAGTCGGAGCGTTTCACGGAAAATCCATGGGAGCGATTTCCATGGGAGGCAAAGGCGCATACAGAGAAGACTATACTCCAATGATTCAGCAGGTTCAGCATGTGAAGTACGGTGATGCCGACGCAATGGAAACTGCAATTAAAAATTTGCAGACTGTTGGCGAAAAGGTTGCCGGCGTCATCATTGAGCCGATCCAGGGTGAAGCTGGAGTTCAGATTCCTCCGACCGGATATCTGACGGCTGTCAGAGCGATCTGCGACAAATACGGTGTGGCGATGATCGTAGACGAAATCCAGACCGGTATGGGAAGAACAGGAACTATGTGGAGATGTGAAGTGGAAAACGTTACTCCGGACATCATGACATACGGAAAAGCATTTGGCGGCGGAATCATGCCAATCACCGGTATCATCGCAAGACCTTGGTGCTGGGGCCAGAAACTCATAGAGAATCCTTGGATTCTCGGATCCCCGACCTTCGGTGGAAACCCGCTTGCTTGCTCAGCTGCGATCTCAACAATCAAGTATATGCTTGAAAACGATATCCCTGGACAGTGCAAGTCAAAGGGCGAGTACTTGATGAGCAAACTGGCTGAATTGCAGAAGAAATATCCAACCGTGCTGAAGTCATTCAGAGGTGCGGGACTGCTGATCTGTATGGAATTCCCGGAAGCAGAAGTCGGTTATGCGGTAACAAAGGGTCTCTTCGACAGACACGTTATGACTGCCGGCACTCTTGTTAACGCCAAGACAGTAAGAATCGAACCACCTGCAACCTTATCGAAAGAACATATGGATCAAGTCATGGAAAAGCTGGAAGCTTCTATCATTGACGTTAAGAAGGAATTCAAGCTGTAAGATTCCATTGAAGATTGACGATTTGGATCAGATCAAAATTCATCATATAATTCGCTTGAAAATACCGGAGCATGATTGTTCCGGTATTTTTTTACATCTACAGTTCACAGTTTTTGGCAAAATATTGTGATAATTCTGGAAACTAAGTAACTGGTTTGCTCTCGTGCCAAAAATAAAAAACATTGAAAATTGAACGTTTTCATTCGCGATTGATTGAAGAAATCAAAAAAAGGTATACTTTTTAGCTAATTATGGTATAATAAGAGAGTCTTTCAACAAAGACAAGGAAAGAGAGGGAAAATAGATATGGCAAAGAAGCTTGTATCTGTGTGGCTTTCGTTGACAATCTTACTTTTCTCATCAATTTCTATATATGCTGAAGAAAACGTACAAGGAGATTTTTTTACAAAAAATATTGTTATCAATGGGGAAACGATTGTTAACAATCATCTACAGTTTCCATTTTTTCTTTATAAGGACACGACTTATTTCCCATTGACACCCGAAATGGGAGAAATCTTAGGATTAAAAGCCGAAATGGATTTTGAAAGCCGCACACTAAAACTTTTAAAAACAGAGCCATCGCTGGTAAACATCAGCGAGAGCTGGAAGAAAAATGAAAAGGAGGACGTCTTAACACAGGTCAACAGGGAGGTACAGGTACTGGCCTACGAGCTGGAACTGCAAGCTCCGAAAGAGACCGCGAAAGACGACGACTCAGCTGATGCCTCAACAGACATCAGGAATACGACAGAAGGGAACGTAAGCGACGAAACCATTCAGATACCCGAATTGTCCGTCAGGGAAATCGATTTAGGAGAATTACCTGTTCTGACTCAAGGGAATGTGATATATCTTCCGTTAAAAGCAATGGCCGGTGAAACTGGTTATGGTTGGGATATATATTATGACTCATACACCGGGATCTATGTCAGCACAAAAGAAGGGACTCCTGCAAAGGCCTTCTGGAACGAAGCAGAGTCAAAATATAACCAGGGTCTGGTTCACTACATTCGGAATTACAATGGGAACTATACGGTAAACAAAGCGCAGGAATTGGTCTTCCTATTCAAGCATGCAGCGCAGACGTATCAAATCAATGAAAAAATTCTCATTGCCGTCGCGCACAAGGAAAGTACATTCAATGCAAAAGCTCACGGAAGCAGCGGATCACTTGGAATCATGCAGGTGATGCCCTCAACCGGTTCTCTATATGGACTGGGCCCGGAACAGCTTTTGGATGCAGAGACCAGCATTAATTTCGGGGCAATGTATCTCAGTGAAAGAATCGCAGCCTATGACGGAGATCTGACGAAAGGATTTTCCGCATACAATCAGGGCTCGGTCAAAGTAAACAGAGGTACGCATTCAACAAGGTACGCCAATCGAATTATTGACACGATCAACGGTATTGATTCATACCTGACGTCAAACGGGTACGGATTGGGATACTAAAAGAAAATCACGACATGAAATAGCATATAAAAATAGAAATTAGCAAAAGGCCGAAGGAGACTTCGGCTTTTTGATGTGCGCCCAGCATGGGCGCAGTCTAACGGGTGAAAGTCCCGAACATGCCCTGTAGCGGGAAGTGTATAGCCAGAGGCAAGGGTGTCCGCCGTAAGGCGGAATCTGAAGGAAGCCCGAGGCAAACCTCCGACCTGACGAACAGAAACCACATCAGGCGAAATCTGCGGAAAAGGTTGCATCACAAACCGAAATCCAATAGCTACAGTTAAGCAGATAGCGTAAATGTGGCAGGTACATGGAGGGAAAGACTGCGTTCTTACCTGGGGAGATCTCACGGACTAGACCACTATCAGTCAGTTCATACTTAGTACAAAATTGAAGCGCCGTGTACGGAACCGTAAGCACGGTGCTGTGAGAGGTCGGTAGGTGAACTAATCACCTACCTCCTACTCGATTTTTTGGAAATATTCAGGGGATCACCGGTGTAAAACACTTCGGTGCGGCTCCGAACCATAAAAACCGTATGTTTGTTTTATTATGTGATTCCAAAGTTCGTGAATATGGAGATTTTCGTATGCACACAGACAAATAATTATGAAATATTCGTATATATTATTGAAATTAAAGAATGCAGCTGATAATATAGGAATATAAGCGAACAATAATAACAAAAACACGAACAATAACCGAGATATGTGGAATGATAATTCGTTGTAATAGGGCATTCTATATGCCTCGCGGAAACGTGCAGATGTAAGAAAATTTTCCGCGGATGCGTAATAAAGGAGGACAGCATGGTACGGCGTATTTATGTTGAAAAAGAAAAAGGTTTTGATATTGAAGCCCAGGGACTTTATGAGGATTTAAAAGAAAACCTTCATTTGAAAGGGTTGATCGCTGTGCGTGTGA
>JAQUYZ010000290.1 GCA_028691625.1 Eubacteriales bacterium | reverse complement strand
AGTGCGGAATAGGTTTCTTCGTACTGAATTAAAAAAAGTATTTTACAAGAAAAAAAGTATATGGTATAATACCCCTTGTTTGATGTAAAAATTTGATTGCTTTAGAGCATTGCAATATAAAAGGAGGTGCGGCAGATGTCAAGAAAGTGTGAAGTATGTGGTAAGGGACAAGTTTCTGGAAATAACGTTTCTCATTCCAACAGACATACCAGAAGAAAATGGAATGCGAATATTCAGACGGTAAAAGTGGATGAAAACGGAACAGTTTCACGAAAGAACGTGTGCACGAGATGCATTCGTAGCAACAAAGTCAACCGCGCGATCTAATTCATTAGATATAAAACCTGCAAATTGTTTTGCAGGTTTTTTTATGTCCATTCTCTTTTTGTGTACGGATTGTGCCGGCTGCCGGTATGAAGCCAATCCGCTTTTAACCGTTGAACAATTTATACCCGCAGAAGATCATCAGACCTCCCAGAATGATCAGCCACAGCTTGGAAGGAAGTATAAATGCGCAGATCGTACAAATACCGATGATCAGCAGGATTAATCCGAACAGTTCTACTTCTCCGGGTTTTCTGCAGTGTATTTTCCTGCAACCTTTCATAGTGACCACTTCCTAATTTGAATTGAGCATTAAATAGACAAAGACAAGCACAAGGGCAATCAGGACAAGATACCATACCAAAACAGGGACGGTATGGATTACAATAACCGCTCCGGTAATTGCTATGATGACACCTGTCAGTTTAAAAACCAATCTTTTTTCTCTCATCACAGACCACCTTTGCGAATTCATGGTTTGTTCGGTACTCCTCTTATTTATTGTATGTTTCCATACCGATGATCGTGCAAAAATTATTTTTCATTTCCGATTAAATATGGTAGAATGAACAGCAGTAAGGGGGCGATACGGTTGCTTTATAGACTCGATACGATGGAGGGAATGATCTCAATCGACAAATCAGTCATTGGAAAAATCATAGCCGAGGCTGTTGGACAATTCAAAGGAAAAGTTCTCATATCAAACCACAAGGGAAAGGCCGTATCCGGCTTTGCGGCTAAGATCGGTGTCATGGATGATACCGGTGCAATGGAAATCAGTTTGGGAAATAACGGCCTGGACATCCGTTTTTTCATTTTGATTCGTTTTGGAAGCAGCATCAACCATGTCACGGAACAGCTCATTGACAGAATCAAAAAGAACACAGAAGAAATTACGGGGCTGGAAGTTAACAGTATCGCGGTTGTGGTTACCGGAATGATTTCCAAGCAAACGGTACGAAGAAATATCGAGATTAGAGGGTAATCAGGGAGCGACATGAATTTGCAGAATAAAGTGACGGCGATCAAAGGCATCGGCCCGAGAAAGTCCGTCGCATTGAATAAATTAAATATTGAATCCATCGAGGATTTTTTCTTCTTTTACCCGCGGGATTATGAGGATCGGCGTGAACTGAGAAATATTATTTCGCTGCGCGACGGAATGACCGCACTGGTAAAAGGGAAATTGATTCTAATGATAAAGGGAAGGGGCAGAATTCCGAGAAAACAAACCTTGAAGCTTTTCGTTCAGGACGAAACCGGAGGGATGGAGGTTGTTTTTTTTCATGCCGGCTTTCTGGAAAAGACACTGCAAAAAAACGAGGAATATCTTTTTTACGGCAAGGTGTCTGTAACCATGGGCAAAATACAAATGCTCCATCCGGATGTTTCCAAATACGAACCTGATCAGGAACAGGCCATTATGCCGGTCTATCCGCTGACGGGCGGGATCTCGCAGGGAGAAATGCGAAAATGGCAAAGAACGGCTATGACATATCTTTCTGAGCTGGAGGAGTACCTGCCGGAGAACACCCTGGAGCGGAACCGTCTTTGCGGGATCCGCTATGCCGTTGAACATATCCATTATCCTGACGACAGAAAACAGCTGATGGAAGCAAAATACAGACTCATTTTTGAAGAGCTGTTATTCCTGCAGACCGGTTTGCTGGCGATCAAAAATAAAATGATTTCAAAAGAGGCTGGAATCCGCTTTTCTGCTTCCGCCCGCATGGAAGCATTTACAGGGTTGCTTCCCTATGGGCTGACCGGTGCGCAAAAACGGGTGCTTTCGGAAATCAATCAGGATATGGAGTCCGCAAAGACTATGAACCGGCTCGTTCAGGGCGATGTGGGATCCGGGAAGACGATCATCGCCGCTGCGGCCATGTACAAGGCCGTAAAAAGCGGATTTCAGACCGTTATGATGGCTCCGACGGAGCTTTTAGCCAGACAGCATTTCGAAGGTCTCAAATCGGAGTTTTTAAACTATGACTTCAAAGTCGGCTTTTTATCAGGCAGCATCCCGCCAAAAGAAAAAAAGGATATTTTAAAACAAATAGAAACCGGAGAACTGGATATCATAATCGGTACACACGCAGTGATACAGCCAGGGGTAAAATTTTCAAGCCTGGGGCTCGTGATCACCGACGAACAGCATCGATTTGGCGTAAATCAAAGGGCTCTCCTCTCAAAAAAGGGGGAAAACCCCGATGTGCTCGTCATGACAGCGACGCCGATCCCGAGAACCCTTGCGGTAATCCTCTATGGGGATCTGGATATTTCCATCATTGATGAAATGCCGCCCGGAAGACAACAGATTCTCACAAGAGCAGTGAAGTCGGATGGGAGGGAAGCCTCCTACGAATTTGTAAAAAGGGAAGTAATGAAAGGCCGCCAGGCTTATATTGTGGCTCCGCTCATCGAGGATTCCGAGAATTTGGATGCCAAATCTGCCTTGGGGCTCTACGACGAGCTCAAGAACCGTTTTCATGACTTTTCTGTCGCGTTCCTGCACGGTGCAATGAAGCAGACGGACAAGGACCTGATTATGAAGAGATTCCACGAAGGCGAGATTCAAATCCTGATTTCCACCGTTGTGATTGAGGTTGGGATCAATGTGCCCAACGCAACGGTTATGCTGATTGAAAATGCAGAACGATTCGGATTGGCACAGCTGCATCAGCTCAGGGGAAGAGTCGGCCGGGGAGAAGAGCAGTCTTACTGTATCCTGATCTCTGACGGCGGCTCTCAGGTGGCGGGAGCACGTGCCGAAATCATGAAGTCAACCAATGACGGCTTTCTCATCGCGGAAAAGGATCTTGAACTGAGGGGACCCGGGGAGTTCTTCGGCATGCGGCAGCACGGCGTACCAGAATTAAAGCTCGCCGATCTGGTCAGGCACATCAAAATATTAAATACGGTACGGGAAGAAGCAGAACGGCTTCTGTTGGAGGATCCGATGCTGGCCGGAATGAATCATGCCAAATTGAAGGGGAAAATCGATAAAATGTTTAAAAATACTGAAAACTTAAACATCTAGTCACAAATATTTGCTTTTTTAGGATCTTATGTTACAATGAAATTTAGTGAAGGAGGCAGTACGATTGCGCATAATAGCCGGAGATTTCAAAGGAAAAAGACTGTTCACTCCGAAAGACAGCAAAATCAGACCGACCACCGATAAGGTGAAGGAGTCCATTTTCAATATGATTGCACCCTATCTGGAAGACGCGGTTGCAATCGATTTGTTTTCCGGAACGGGCAATCTCGGGCTGGAAGCCATCAGCAGAGGGGCGAAGCGCTGCTATTTCGGGGACAAGTCCCGGGAGAGCATGGAGCTTACAAGACAGAACATTGCACACTGCAGACAGGAAGACCGTGCGGTGATCAT
>JAQUYZ010000289.1 GCA_028691625.1 Eubacteriales bacterium | reverse complement strand
CTCAATAACCTTTTGGGAGTTATAATTGATATCTTCATATGCACTACTTTCAAAAGCCACTCTGCTTGCATCAAATGTCCGATTGACCGAATCAATAAAATAGACTGCTTGATCAGAAAGCATTTTCTCTATTACTTTTTTTAAAACTTCTGACTTTCCTGCCGAATTATCACCGATTAAAATGTAATTTTGTCCATCCCAAACATTTTCACATATTAATTCCGTTATTCTGCTGACTATCGATTGATAATTGTTCATAAACACTCCTTAATCTTTCTTCAATTTCAGTTCGTCCGGATGTACCACTTGAGATTGTCTTCGTATAACCATCACTGTTAATAATTTCATCGCACTTTTCCTTAGATATAAATGGTTTATCTTCCATCCAATCCCAAACAACAAACAGACTCACTAAAGCCAATTCCCTTTTTTTACTACTTACGCTCTCAATCGAATCAAAAAAAGCCACCAAGGATTCTCTATATTCCTGAATTTGATTTTCAGTAAACTGTTGAACTATTTCAGAAAAATCATCCAATAAAGTGGTGATTTTCCCTTTATAACCTGTCAATGTGAATTTTCCATCTTCCTTATTAACAAAATATTTAAAAGAACACCTTCTTAAAAGCAATTCAACATCCTTACTTTCTTTGTTGATATCTGCATGCTGATTTCCACTATATAAATATCTCCATTTTAATGAACTGTCATTAATCTCATATAACATATCATAAAATTTGCAGCTATAAATACCATTTCTTAATTCCTGACTGGACAAAGGTATTCCGCCCATATTTAAATTTGCAAATATTTTGTGCAATGTTCTTTCTCTATATTCCTTACTGTCAACATTTATTTCAACAATTGTTATTGGTGCAAAATCGATTTTTCGTTTTAACCGATCGCTTAGATTATCATAGGTAATATCTACTGTCTTATCTTCTCCGTTTTTTCCCTTATAAATCATTTCGTACGTTTTATCTTTCAATCCACAACTTTCCAGAAATTCTCGGAAACTCAATCCACTCTCCAGCATAAACCTTGAATCCACAAAAGCATTTTTTTTACGGGCCAAGCACTTTCCAATGTAGTAAAGATAAAGACTTATAATCCTCTGCTGCCCATCCAAAATAACAATCTGTTGTTCTTTATTACGATAGCAATAAATAGGTGGTATTGGCATTCCACGCACCAATGAAATGGCCAGTTCTCCCACCTGCTCTTCGCTCCAACGATACATTCTTTGAAAACGAGGTGTAACATAGTCCCCCCGTTCTAGTCCAATCATTATTGCACTAAAAGACATCTGTGTCGTGGCTGTTTGAATCATAACATCTTCAATAATATCTATCTCGTGTGCTGTTTCTACTGCCTCACCGTATCTGTCTTCTCCATTTTTTTTATTATCATCTTTTTCCATTTGAAAACCTCATTTTATTTTACTTCCCAATCTATCTCGAACTTTACACTCATTATATCTGTTTTAAAAGAATTACACAATAGATTTTATCATTCTTTCGTTTTCTTAAGATACATTGAGATCTCATTCGTTGTGCGTTCTTATCGGACTTACCATTGGTTTCCAATTCATGCCACGCTTGCTGCAATCACACATCTGACTTTCGGTTACTCATGCTTTCGGACAAGACCTATTTTCAAGAAAAATAATGCCCACCGGAAACTTTTTCAGTTCCCAGGTGGGCATCATCGTGTTATTATGGTGATTCTTCCAACTACATTTACGCTTTCAATATTGAAACATGTTTCTCTTCGTCATAGTCTTTGCTGTATCCATCATCCTGATAATACCGGTACGTCACTTCTCCGTCTCCATAGGAAACCAGCTTCAGGTCTTCAAAATCCACCTGCGCCACACATTCGCCGCCCTTTGCTACCGGGAGCAGATGCCCTTTTCGCAGGAAAAATACTACGGTATCCATCGGTACTTCTATGTAATGCCAGCCTTTTTCCAGAACGATACCCTCTAAATCCTCGCAGCCACCCAGCTTCAACATCTTCATGCTCTCTGGAAGATAAACATTCCTTCCTCTGGCATTCTGGGTATAGACAGGTGCCACCATCAGGCTCTCGCCAACCAATAGCTGATCCTCCACATTTGCTGCCATGGAATCTTCCGGATAATCGAACGCCAGCGGGCGGAAATACAGTTCATCCTCCAATGCCGCCTTCATGTATTCGCTGTAAATATAAGGCAGCAGTTGATAGCGGACCTTCATCAGGCTCTTCAGCTCCTCCATCTCCTCGAACTGATAGGCCTCCTGCTCTCTGGTGTCAGCCGCTGAATGATTTCGCATCAGCGGAGTAAACACGCCGAACGCCAGCCACCTCTCCAGAAGATCCGGGGTCGTATCCGAGCCAAAGCCTCCAAGGTCGGCTCCGGTGTAAAGAATACCGCACATATTTAAAGCCGGCATCATCTGAAGATTCAGAAGGATGTGGGACCACCAGGAGCGATTATCTCCTGTCCAGATCCCGCCGTAACGATGCATCCCGATATAGGAGGAACGGGAAAACATCAATATACGCTTGTCCGGTACAATCCGCTCAAAAGCCTCCGCTGCCGCTCTGGTAAGATGATAACCGTACAGGTTGTGAACCTTATCATGACGGATCTGCTCGCCATTCACATTGTGATAGAACTGTCTGTAATCCTCCTCACTGTTCATGGTTCCCATGACAGCGTCCAGCATGCCAAACCATTCGTCAATTCCCAGATTCTTGCCCTTACAGGCATCCATGTTTTCAAAGGTCTTTGCCAGATGTCCATCGGTATAGAAAATAGCCGGCTCGTTCATATCATTCCAGAAGCCCTCGATTCCAAGATCGGTCAGCCTCTGATATTTATTTCCGAACCACACTCTTGCTTCCCTGTTCAGCACATCCGGGAAATAGGTTCTTCCCGGCCATACCGCCGTGGCATAATCGTTTCCGTCTGCATCCTTACAGAAATAGCCTTTTTCCATTCCCTCCTCACAGACATCATATCCTTCCTCGATCTTCACTCCGGCATCAATGATGGGAACCAGATGAATATGCTCCGCCTTCATCTCCTCTACGAACGCTCCAAACTTTGGAAACCGTTCCTCGTCCACCGTGAAATCCTTATAGTCCTTCATGTAATCGATATCCATGTAGACGCTGTCCAGGGGGATTCCATTCTCTCTGTGACGCTTCACTACTTCTCTGATATCCGCCTCATTCTTATATCCCCACCTGCTCTGACCAAAGCCAAACGCCCACTTAGGCGGAATATAACTGCGTCCGATCAGTCCCCTGAACTCTTTCACTACAGAGGCAACGCGCTCGCCTGTTATCAGGTAAAGATCCAGATCTGCTTCCTGTGGAAGGATCCTGAGCTCGCCTTTTCTGGTGTAACCCACATCAAAGGTCAGCTTCCCGGGGAAATCCACAAACACGCCAAGGCAGTCCTCTTTTCGCTTCTCTACGAAAAAGTTGTGTCCGCCATACAGGCTGTTCGTATCCTCCTGATGATGGGAATTATCCAGCGCATAGCTTACATACTTCCATCCCCGCTTGTTTATACCGCGGACATTCTCTCCCAGTCCATAGACAATATCCTCTTCCTTCATTTCTATGAGAAAAGAAAGCGTATCCCCGCTGCACGCGATCGGGCAGTCCCCTTTTTCCGCAGAAATCTCTCTAATAACGGCATCTGTCTGAAACACCCTGCCATAG
>JAQUYZ010000288.1 GCA_028691625.1 Eubacteriales bacterium | reverse complement strand
CTATCCATTTTTTGCTTGCATTCCTACGGTTTTTGTTACAGGTACTAAAAGTGCCTTCCTTTTTTCATAATATCAGCTATATTATTTGGTTATCGCTTTTCTCGTTACAAAGGTGGCCTTAACAGGGCTTGGTCCGTTCACACTCTCCGCTGTCAGGATCCTGATCGCATTTGCGGTGCTGCTTCCTTTTGCTCTGAAGCGCGGCTTTCGGTTGATGGATCTTCTGAGTAAGAATGCTTTTCTGTACGGGATCTTTGGTTACGGCGGTAATCTTGTGCTGTTAAGCCTTGGCATGGTCACCTGCACGGCCAACATTTCCGCCATCATCCACGGTTTATTTCCTGTATTCATGATCCTCTTCGGTTATGCCATGCTGAGTGAACGCATTACGAGAAATAAAATACTGGGCATTATTTTTTCCGTGGCCGGTGTGATCATCGCATCCATCGGGGATTTGTCACTGAATTCCGGAACGACGCTTCCGGGCATTCTGCTTGTTTCTGTTTCTGTCATTGAGCAACTGATTACCGACTTTACCATGCCCGGCATAGAAGCTGTTTTCAGTCTTTTTTATCTGGGAATCATGTCGGGAGCGCTGGGCATCTTGCTCTGGAATTTCGGACTGAAAAAGATCGATTCCGCCGTTGCCGGAATTTACTTTAACCTGATGCCCGTCATCGGACTCTTCTTTGCTGTTTTCGCACATGAGCACATTGTCTTTCTTCAAATCCTCGGCTGTGTCCTTATTCTGACGGGCGTATTCATCTGCTCGACACCGGAAGCGTTCCATATAGCACATAGAAACCGGATCAATTAATTCCGGAAACGCATCAGCCCGGTTTGAGAGAACCTTCCCATTCCTCTCTTGCCGGGCTGATTTTATTATTTGAACTTATTTCGCAGCATTCAGGAGTGCCTCTTTGTCCAGCACCTTTTTATATTCTGATTCCATCTCCATCATGCCTATGTAAAAATCGTATTCATCTGCCAATTTGATAAAGTCATCGGGATCGAAGCATTCCGGCCCCAGGACTCCTTTTCCGTCCCATTTACCCTTTGCTAATAACTCAAATGCGATCACAGGGTTGTATGCCGTCTGTCCGACAACACAGCCGCAGCCGATCCTCGCCATCAGCTCCTCGTTATCCGAGGTCTGGTAAATGAAAACCTTCCTTTCCTTGCCATCCTTTTTCCCTGTCACCAGTGTGCCGACGCAGCATTTTCCTTTCAGCTTATCCGCTACTTCCATCGGGCTCGGCGCAACCATTCCCACTACATCCCGCGGCGAAAGATCCGTGCCCCTCACTTTTGCGTCTTTGTTGTCAAGCCGCAGTGCACGCAGGTTCTTCAGCATGGTGATAAAGTCACGGCCGAGGCCGTATTTAAAGCTCATCCTTTTCGCGGAGTCTCCCATATAACGCGGCAGCATCACCATTTCTTCATGCTCCACATTCACCAGCTCCTGCTCTCCGATTCCGTCGGGGAAAGGAAAGAGCTCCGGTTCGGAAAACGGCTCAACCGTATAAATGCCCCTGTCCTTTTCCCATTTGAACGGTGGATTCAGACATTCGTCTATGGTCGTCCAAATTGAAAAACCAAAGGTGATATCGTAGCCCTCAGCCGATAAGTTGCCTCCGTCCTTGATGCTGATCTCATCGATTTCATCAAAATAATGTTTCTGCGCAAACCTTGCGAATACATTCACCGCTCCCGGGTCCATCCCTATCCCAACGAGAGCCAGCAATCCGCTTTTTTCCCAGTCTTCATGCTTCGCAAACTGGTAATCCCCCATCATGACGTTGGTCTTATGATAGGGATCTGTCGGATGAGGTATGGACAAGGAAAGTGCCATATCCGCATATCGGACTCCGCATTCATAAGCAGTGTCGAACAGGGTTTCGTTAAAGCTTGGGTCACAGGCATTGAATAAAAGGTCAACTTGATACTTTTCGATTAAGGTCTTAACCTCATCCTTATTTCTCGCATTTACCTTTTCAGCCGGAAATCTTGCATCTGCAATTTTCTTTGAAACTGACTGTGCTCTTTCCGGATTAAAATCGGACAGCACCATCAATTCCAGCCATTTTCCCTTCGGATCCCTCTGGCTTGCAATGATTGCGGCTGCTTCTCCAACTCCGCCGGTTCCCACCATTAAAATTTTCAAAATTTCGCCTCCAAACGATTTTAAATTTTCGGGTTTTTCCCTGACAATTTACCGGGAGGCTTATCTTTGCTAAGCGAGATGATGTTCAACAAAGCACCTCCGGTACTCTGCTGATACTAATTTATCCCAATTTTCCTTTTTTTGCAATCCGTCTATGATTTAATACAGAATTCCTTAAATGAATGCTTTTTTTATCGCAAGAAAGTGATCGTCCACCGGTCAGCTGCGACTCTGCCCTGCTGCCTCAAGCAGCGCTGTTCTGCTCTGCTCCTTCTTGTACTCTGATTCCATTTCCATTATGCCCATGTAGTAATCATACTCATCCGCAAGTGCAATGTAGACATCGGGATCAAAGCATTCCGGTCCCAATACTCCCCTGCCGCTCCAATGTCCTTTTGCCAGCAGCTCCAGCGCCATGACCGGATTATAAGCAGTCTGTGCCACAACACAGCCGGAACCGATTCTGGACATTTCCTCTTCGTTGTCGGTTGTCTGATAAAGGAAGACTTTTCGCTCCAGCCCATCTTTCTTCCCTGTCACCTGCGTACCGACACAGCATTTTCCCTTTATCCTGTCCGCCACATCAGCCGGATTGGGCGCAACCATGCTCACCACATCTCTCGGAGACAAATCAGTTCCTTTGATCCTGCCGTGCTTGTCGTCCAGGCCCAGAGCTTTCAGGTTCTTCAACATGGTGATAAAATCGGAGCCAAGTCCGTATTTGAAGCTCATTTTCTTTGCAATCTCGCCCATGTGTCTGGGTAGCATCACGATCTCCTCGTGCTCCACGTTGACCAGCTCCTGCTCCCCGATTCCGTCGGGAAAGGAAAAGCGCTCCGGTTCCGAAAAGGGCTCCACCGTATAGATTCCCTTTTCCTTTTCCCATTTGTACGGGGGATTCAGACATTCGTCAATGGTGGTCCAGATAGAGAATCCAAAGGTGATATCGTAGCCCGCTGCCGTCAGATTGCCGCCGTCCTTGATGCTGATCTCCTCTATTTCGTCAAAGTAATGTTTTTGTGCAAACCGGGCAAAGACATTCACCGCACCGGGGTCGATTCCGATTCCCACGAGGGCCAGCAGACCTTGCTTCTCCCAGTCTTCATGCCGGGCAAACTGATAGTCTCCCATCTTGATATTGGTTTTATTATATGGATCTGTCGGATGTGGGACGGCCAGGCTCAGGGCCATATCCATATAGTTGATGCCGCATTCATACGCTGTATCGAAGAGGCTCTCGTTGAGACTCGGATCACAGGCATTGAACAGCAGATCCACCTCATATTTTCCAATCAGCGCTTTCACCGCCTCTTTATCCGTCCCATCCACCTGTTCGGCCGGGAATCTGGGGTCTCCGATCTTTTTTGAAACCTTTTCCGCACGCCCCAAAGTCCTGTTAGCCAGCACCATCCGCTCCAGCCAGTCCCCCGTCCTGTCTCTCCTGCTTGCGATTACGGCAGCCGCCTCTCCGACTCCGCCGGTTCCAATCAATAATACCTTCATCTTTCTTCCTCCGATCTTGTTCAAATCTGTATCACATACGTTAATTAGTGTAC
>JAQUYZ010000287.1 GCA_028691625.1 Eubacteriales bacterium | reverse complement strand
GCATAACAGAGCAGAAGTACTCCTGTGATGAAGATCAGTAAAAACAAACGGAAAATATTTTTAAACAGTCTAAACAATTGAAACTCCTTGGGTCATTTTTTGTGCAAGGCTGCGAATAAAAGTTTATCATATTCTATTCTGTAATGCAAATGGTTAGGCGGCAATCAGGCATCTTTCTGAGGCAGGATATTCAGGCAGCGCATGATCTCTGCAAGGAATGCTTCATAGCTCTTGAATACCTCGGCCGGAAGCATGCTGAGCTCCCTCATCAAGGCTTCCGCAGAGATGGAGCGAATGGGATCACTGCCGTCTGAATGAAACATCGCAGCATAGATTTCCCCGGAAAGAAGCAGAAGGTTCATATAGTGCTGAAGTTTTGCCGTATCAGATTTCTGCGGCAGCTCTCCCTTTTCCAGAGATTTGGAGATAGGAGAGCCTTTTTGTACGTCCTTTCCGGAATGGTGGCTTTCATAACGATGGCTGTTCAGAAGTTTTTCCGCCTTCATTCTGTCGCAGGAATAATATTTATGAGGCTGCTGACTGTTGATCGCAGCCGTGATTTCACGGTATTTGGAAGGAGTGGCTCCGTACCATTTCTTGAAATGGGAGATGAGGTATTTCGTGCTGGCAAAACCAGCCTCAAGAGCAATATCGGAAATATTCTTATCCGTACTGACCAGAAGCTTTTCCGCGGCTTCAGACCGAACTGCGGAGAGCCATTGCTGAAAGCTCAGGCCGGTTGCCTGCCGGATGAAATGGGATAGGTAGTAGGTACTGAGGTATTCGTGCTGTGCAAGATCGCTGAGGGTGATATTCTCGGCATAGTGACTGTAGATATACTCCTGGACGCGGCGGATTCTTTCCGCATGAAAGGCGTTGATATGATATTCCTGCGGGCAGCCGTAGAAAAAATGATCGCTTCCGTCCGGCAGCCACCGGAACAGCTGGAAGCTATCCTGCAAAAGGGTGACAAGACTGTCTAAATCATCCTTGAGCCGAGCCGGATCCCCGTATTGGTTTTCACTGAAGTGGAAGTAAATATCTGCAAGACTGCGTCGAAGCAATTCGATACTGCTGCCCTTCTGATTGTCACAGTCGCATAGAAAGGATATGTTTTTTATCGCGGAATAATTCTTCGTAAGATACTCCAGATCAATATATAAGGTCAGGACACAGTTGGTCTGGCTGAGGCCGTTAATGCAGTGCAGATCGGGCGGGTTGAAGATGTGGATGTCGCCGTCGTTTAAGATCTGCGACTGATACGCCTCCCGTATCTCCAGGGTGCCTTCCAGCACCATGATGAATTCGATGGTCTGGTGTACATGAAGGGGGATGTTCTCCACTGTGGAAAGGAAAGCATCCACGGGCAGACCGTTTTTAAAGTGAATTGCTTTTTCCAACATAATTCCTGTCTCCTCGATTAAAAACCTCAGAACGGGATAACGGCAGGCAAACCGGAATAATTACCAATACTGCCTGCCGTTATTATATAAAAGAATGATTCCGATTGCAAGGAACTGGAAAGGGACAAGAGAATACAGCAAATAAGGAATCAACAGAGAGCCAATATGGAAATTAAAAGCGTAAAAAAATATTATACAATTGCTGTATGAAAAGAAAGGAGGGGTTTAATGACGGAATATTTTACCAGAATGGGTGACGGTTTCGGAGTCTATATGACAGAGGAGGCGATCAGGGATGACATCCGCAAAGGCGTGGAGGATGCGGCGGACAGAGGAAAGATCCCCCCGCTGACTGCAGATGAAATGGAGCACCTGTTCAGAATCATCACCATGGATGGCGTCATTGTCGGTGTCAGGCACGGCGATGAGGTTGTTTCCTCCACAGATCAGGGCGCAGACACCGTCGGCTGCGAAAGCGGCGTCCCCATTGACAGAGTGATTCAGGTTCAGATGCTGGAACGTGCATTCGGCCTCGATTCCACTGACTACGGCTTTACAGATTATAACTTCAAAGCGGTGAAATCAATCGTCAACTATGAGGCGGCATCTGTCGAAAGGGCGCTGGACAGCAGTGTGATCCCGATTTTATACGGGGGGATGCCGAACCTGGGCTTTTATACGAAACCCGACGGCCCCGTGGATAACTGGGCTGAACTGCTGCCTCAGGGAAAGATCAAGGAGGCACTGGAAGCACAGGAAGCGGCAGTGAATCTTGCAGTTCATGATATGGTTTACGTTGCAGAGCAGATGTACAAGGCCGGCGCGGACGGGATCAACCTCGATACCTGCGGGGCTGCCGGAGACGCGGACTTTCTGGCTGCGTTACTGGCCTGTGAGGAGATCAGAAGGAGGTTTCCGACAATGGGTGTGGAAATCGGAATGGCGGGAGAATTTGTTCTGGGCATGCACGGGAAATTGAAGTATGCCGATACCCGCCTCGCAGGACTTTATCCGCATAAGCAGGTAAAGCTTGCGGAAAAAGCCGGGGCCACCATTTTCGGTGCAGTTGTGAACACCAACACAAGCAGATCCTTCCCCTGGAACATTGCCCGGGTCTGTACCTTTATGAAAGAATGTGTCAGGGAGGCAGGAAAGATTGCGGTACATACCAATGTGGGAATGGGAGTCGGAGGAATTCCGATGTGTGAAACGATCCCGCACGATGTGGTTTCCCGGGCAGACAAGGCATTGATCGAAATTTGCAGGATAGACGGGTTGTAGATAGGCGAAGGGGATGCGATGGGTACGGAGATTACGCACACGGTATCCGCTTGCATGGGCGGCATGAAGACAGCCGGAGATCTGGTTCTCCGATTGCAGCTCGCGCACGGAATGAGAATCCGCGAAGCGAAGGAATGCGTAGCTGAAAAGCTGGGTGTATCGGTATTTGAATTGTGTGATCCTTCCGTCATGACGGAAATCAGGCAGACGCTTGGACTGGGGGTTCAGGAGCCAAATCTTGGAGACATTACAGGCATGGCTGCTAAGATCAGAATCTCAGAAAAAATGGGAATAACGATTCATTCTGTTGATAATTTTAAAAGAAAGGCCGGATTGAACAGCGACGCCAACGGGAAGGGTGACAATCTGTGAAGAAAGGTGGACGACATGAAGAAATCCTATGAAGAGTGCACCCTCGGATATTCCATCCTGGAGAAAAAGGATCTGGATGCAATCCATGAATCCACACTGAAGCTCATGGGAGAATTCGGGGTAAGGGTATTCGGAAATCAAGCCCATGAAATTTTCAGTGCGGCAGGCTGTGATGTCGATCAAAAAACCAATATGGTGAAGTTCCCGGGAAATCTGATCAATGACTGCATCGAATCAGCTCCGGCGGAATATACGTTGTATGCGAGGAATCCTGAGAAGAATGTGGAGCTGGGGGGGAAGAAGGTAACCTATACCAATTTCGGGACCGGGGTTTATCTGCTTGATCCGGTTACGGGAGAAAGACGCAGCACCACAAAAGAGGATCTATGCAATATTGCCAGGTTTATCGATGCGGTGGATGAGGTCGACTGCATTACAATCCCGGTGGCGGCGACAGATGTCCCGGAGGAAATTAAAGAACTGCATGAAGCGGAGGCCATCTTTCACAATACGTCAAAGCATTTTGGGCACGATACGGACGGCGGTGAAAACACAAGACGGTTTATCAGAATGGCGGCAGCGGTTGCGGGAGGCATGGATCAGCTGAGAGAAAAGCCCATCGTCTCCCTGGGCGCCTGTCCGAACAGCCCTCTTGAACTGCATGAGGCCGCT
>JAQUYZ010000286.1 GCA_028691625.1 Eubacteriales bacterium | reverse complement strand
TGTTCTGTCTCCATAATTATTCCTTTTCAATTATTTTCTTGACCCGCTTTTCCAAATCGGGCCGGTTAATCCAGATCTGGGTCCCACAGGTATTACACCTGATGCGGAAATCCATCCCCGCCCGCATGATGGTAAATTGATTCCCGCCGCAGGGATGGAACTTTTTCAATTCAACAATATCTCCTACATTCAACTTCAGAGGCACAGAAATCCCTCCCTTACAAAAGCGCGACGCATCTTTATTCGTATTGATAATGCGCTGATTATACATAACGCCGTTGTGCTATTTTTTTGTGATTTTATCAATACCCATATACGGCCGGAGTGCTTCCGGAATCACGACGGAGCCGTCTGCTTGCTGGTAATTCTCCAGAATTGCCGCACAGGTTCTGCCTACTGCAAGGCCCGATCCATTGAGGGTGTGAACAAACTCCGGTTTGCTCTTTGCGTCCGGACGGAAGCGGATATTCGCCCTTCTTGCCTGATAGCTTTCGAAGTTGCTGCAGGAAGAAATTTCAACGTATTTCCCGTAGCTTGGCATCCATACCTCAATGTCATAGGTCATTGCGGAGGAGAAGCCCAGATCGCCCGTGCTGAGCTGTACGACTCTGTACGGGATCTCAAGACGCTTCAATACCTCTTCCGCCGCATTCAGGAGGGATTCCAGTTCCTGATAGGAGGTTTCCGGTTTTACAAATTTAACGAGCTCAACCTTGTTGAATTGGTGCTGTCTGATCAGGCCTCTGGTATCTCTGCCTGCAGAGCCTGCTTCCTTTCTGAAGCAAGGAGTGTAAGCGGTATAGTAAACCGGCAGTTCTTCAGCGTCGATGATCTCATTCATTCTGAGATTTGTTACGGGAACCTCGGCTGTGGGAACCAGGAAGAAATCCTTTGCCGGAATCCAAAACATATCCTCTTCAAATTTGGGGAGCTGCCCGGTGCCTGTCATCGCATCCCT
Source organism: Eubacteriales bacterium (assembly GCA_028691625.1). Classification (GTDB taxonomy): domain Bacteria; phylum Bacillota; class Clostridia; order Peptostreptococcales; family Anaerovoracaceae; genus Anoxybacterium. The sequence goes on along the minus strand of JAQUYZ010000286.1, from coordinate 2,776 downwards.
GTTTACCATGAACGGAGGCAGGATTTCCGTAAAGCCGTGCTCTTCCGTATGCAGGTTCAGCATAAAATTGATGATGGAGCGTTCCAGTCTGGCGCCCATTCCTTTATATACTGTAAATCTTGTGCCTGAAATCTTGGCTGCTCTTTCGAAGTCCAGGATATCCAGATCCTGTCCAACATCCCAATGCGCCTTGTATTCAAAATCGAAGGCTCTCGGTTCTCCCCATTTTCTGATTTCCACGTTGTCTGCGTCGCTTTTTCCTGCCACAACCTCCGGAGACGGTGTGTTAGGGATATTCAGAAGGGTGTTTTTCAGCTCCTCCTCCGCTTCGCTCACTACGCTGTCTAGCTTTTTAATCTCATCGGAAAGGGCCTTCATTTCCTTCATGAGCTCTGTGGTATCCTTTCCCTCTTTCTTCAGCTTCGGGATTTCCTTAGAATCAAGGTTCTGTTTGTTTTTCATTTGTTCAACGGAAGCAAGAATGCTTCTTCTCTTTTCGTCAAGCTTCAGAACGTTGTCAATGCCGAAATCCCCCTGGCCTCGCGATTCCACAGCTTTCTTTACCAGATCAAATTCTTCTCTGATTCGCTTAATATCTAACATCACGATCTCCTTTATAACAAATTCTTTTTATATTCAATATAGGTGTCTGTCAATTCCTGCACCTTTGCCTGCATTTCAATCTGCAATGCAGAGGCTTCCTCATAGTTCTCCTCGTCCAGGGCCAGCTTAATTCGCGTGAGCAGAGATTTCCTGACAATTTCGTCCTGTCCAAGATAGACCCTCAGCTCCTGGATGATTTTCCAGTTGAGCACATCGTAATCGGTGCAGTCGTCATCCGAATGCAGCTTCTGGCATTCCCTGACCAGGGCCATGGTATTTGGTATAATCCGGTTATGAAGCTCTGTCGCCCAAGCGGCCAGGGTTGCTTCCTCATAGGATTCCAGCGTGACCCGAGTAATCACGTCTTCCTTGTTGAGAAGCACCTTCAATTTGTCCGGATCATTATGGAACGCACGGAGATTTTCCCAAACCGTCACCGGCGCTTTTCCGAAAAGCCGTTCCCGTTCCTCCTCTGTATATTCGTCAAACACATCCTTTTCGCTGCGATATGCCCGATCCTTATCAAGATAGAAATCTTCTTCTCCTGCAATCTTTGAAAGAGAGGCCTCCAGTTCCTTCGGTGTTTTCTTCGCAGCAAGCGCCGTGGAGATCCCATCCAGCATGGCGAGATAGGAACAGGCCAGCACCAGATAGGTGTCACATTTTGGATTTGGCGACCGGAGCTCGAATCTTGTGGAAAGCGGGTTCTTGATGTCTCTCACAAGTCCGACCAGAACTGTTCGGTTTCTCGACGGAACCCTTGCCGAATGCCCAATGGAGGTTACGATGCAAACCGGCGCTTCAAAGCCCGGCTTCAATCTGTTCAGCGCGTCATTGGAAGATGCAATAAACGGATTCATCACCTCGTAATTTTTCAGAATCCCCATCAATGCGCCAAATCCGATGGGATTCAGGAAATCCTCTTCCATTTTTCTCGGAGCGAACAGATTGACGGTTTTGCCGTTTTTCAGTTTTGCGGAAACACCCATGTGGGTATGCTCCCCGCTTCCGGCTACGCCTTCCATAGGCTTGGCCATAAAAGTCACATCAAGGCCGTGGGCACGAAAGATATCTTTTACAACATATTTCACCTGGGCTTCATTGTCTGCAGCCTGCAGGGCAGCGCTGTATTCCCAGTCGATCTCAAGCTGCTCCATTACGTGGTCGTATTGGCCGGAAGTGCCGAGCTTCGCTTTGATGCCGCCAACCTCCTTGTGCCCCATTTCCACCTTGAAGCCGTAACGATCCAAAATCATCAGCGTTTTTTCCAGGGCAGTCCGTACCGGGCCGATGGTTCTCTTCCAGTACTGCTCCTTTAAGATCTGGGATGTGGTGAGCTGCTCCCGATCCGCCTTATCGTCGGGGGTCTTCACCCAGAATTCCAGTTCCGTTGCCGCTGTCAGCTCGATCTCTTCAATCTCATCAACCGATGAGATCTCCATGTAATCAAAAATATACGGGTTTTCCACGAGCAGCTCGCGAAGCTCGTTTTTAAAGGCATTGACCGCATTTCGAAGAATCACCCTTGAGCCGACCTCGGTGTTGTCATTATGAACTAAAAAGGAAGGAATCCTCAGCGTTCCCACCGGAAGCCGGGTATCCTCTGTAATATGAGCGAAATTATAATCCACATACCAATTTACACTGAGATCCGGTATAATATCAACCTTTGCATTGTTTAATTCCGCTATTTTTGGGAGCATTACACTGGAACCGTCCGTCTGTACCCCAAGCTTAAGGAATTTAGACATGTCCTTGATGAACAGTTCCACAGGTATTTTTTCATCCGTATCATGGCCCCCAATATCCAACCCGACGAGAGAAAAAAATTTTACTTCCGTATGCTGGTTTAACAGCCCCTCAATTTCCTTGACTGTATGTTTCTCCGCAGGAATATTAAATAGCATTCTGTCTATCATCATAAATCTTCACTCCTCTCATTTTTTAAACTCTTAACAAAATATTATACCCTTAAATTGCTTCTTTTTCCAGCATTATTTCAAGTCCTGCCTTCATTTGCCTTCATTCATGACAAAAAGACTGACTCATGTCTTCCCTTCTCCATGTGAATGCATGAGTTGCGTTTTCGTCCAACCTTGTACAAAAGTAAACCCTAGGTTCACTTTTGTTTTATTTCCGCCTTGTAGTGAACTTGATTGCATCTTTACAATAG
>JAQUYZ010000285.1 GCA_028691625.1 Eubacteriales bacterium | reverse complement strand
TGTGCGGGGTACCGTATCATGCAGCCGATACGTATATCGCCAAACTGATTGACAAGGGGTATAAAGTAGCCGTTTGTGAACAGGTAGAGGACCCTGCAGCGGCGAAAGGGATCGTGAAACGCGAAGTCATTCAGGTGATCACTCCGGGGACCGTTGTCAGCCAGACCATGCTCAATGAAAAGGAAAACAATTATCTTGCATCCGTTTTTCTGGACGAAACGGGGGCCGGACTGGCTTATTGCGATGTCTCTACCGGTGAAACCCGTACGACAGAACTGAAAGGTTCAAGAACCATCGAAAAGCTTTTAAACGAGCTTGTAAAAATCAGGGCAAGGGAAGTCATCGCCAACGAAGCCGCGGCACTGGACGGATTCTCCGAGGAGATCAGGGATGCTTCCGGTGCTTATTTCAGTATATTGAGCTCCCCGTATTACAACCAGAAAGCTGCAGTGGATTCGGTGCATCGTCAATTCAAGGTCAAATCGCTGAAAGGGCTCGGTGTGGAGGAAATGCCTCTCGCTGTTATGGCGCTTGGCGCACTACTCTCCTATCTGTTTGAAACGCAGAAACAAAATCTGTCCCATCTTGTCCATTTGAACGTGTATGATACGGCAGGGCATATGTCCCTTGATAAAGCAACGATAAAGAATCTCGAGCTGACGGAAACCATTTATGACAAAAAAATACAGGGATCTCTGTTGGGCGTTCTGGATAAAACACAAACGGCGATGGGATCAAGAAAAATGAAACAATGGCTGCGGGAGCCGCTGAATCATCTCGCAGATATTCAGGAAAGGCTGAATGCCGTGGAGCTCCTGACCGATGAGGTGATTTTACGGAATAACATCAAGGAGCACCTTAAGAAGATCTATGATCTGGAGCGTCTTGCAGGCAGAATTGCCTGCGGAAATGCCAACGGCAAGGATCTGATCGCCTTGAGAAATTCGATTACCATTCTGCCGGATATAAAAAGCGAGCTTGCTTCCTGCGGTGATCCGCTGCTTGAAAAGCTGGAGGCCGATATGGATGCGCTTACGGAAATCTGCGAACTGATCGACAGGGCTATCGTGGGAGAGCCGCCGTTTACCGTGAAGGAAGGCGGACTGATCCAAACCGGGTATTCGGAAGAACTGGACGGGATGAAACTTTCCATCCGGGATGGGCAGAACTGGATTGCCGGTCTGGAAGCCGTCGAAAAAGAACGTACCGGTATCAAATCACTGAAGGTAGGGTTCAATAAAGTATTCGGATATTACATCGAAGTGACCAAATCATACTTTGATCTGGTACCGGAAAATTATATCAGAAAACAAACCCTGGTAAATTGCGAGCGCTTCATTACACCGGAATTAAAAGAGGTGGAGTCCGTCGTATTGAATGCGGAAACAAAGATTAACCAGCTGGAATATGAAATTTTTATCGAAATCAGGAATTATATTCAGGGTTTTATCAGTGCGGTGCAACGGACATCTGCCGCAATTTCCGTACTGGATGTATTGACCTCTTATGCGGAAGCAGGCAGCAGAATGGGCTATGTCAAACCTGCTGTGAACAACGGGGATGCCATCGTCATCGAAAAAGGACGTCATCCGGTGATAGAGGAAACCATCAGAAATGGGATCTTTGTATCCAATGATACTTACATCGACAGAAGCAACAACAGCATGCTGCTGATCACCGGACCCAACATGTCTGGAAAGTCCACTTATATGAGGCAGACCGCCTTGATCGTACTCATGGCGCAGACAGGCTGCTTTGTGCCGGCGGAAGCGGCAAGCATCGGCATTGTTGACAGGATCTATACCCGTATCGGCGCCTCCGACAATCTGGCGCAGGGTCAGAGCACCTTCTATGTAGAAATGAGCGAACTGGCCTATATTCTAAATACCGCTACGGATAAGAGTCTGATCGTCCTCGATGAGATCGGCCGAGGTACAAGTACCTATGACGGACTTTCCATCGCATGGGCCGTTGTGGAATATCTCTGCAGCAGCAAGGGCCGGATCCGGACGCTGTTTGCCACCCACTATCATGAGCTTACCGCCCTGGAAACACACATGAAGGGACTGAAAAACCTGAATGTTGATGTACAGGAAAAGGATGGCAATATTGTATTTTTACATAAGATTGTGGAAGGCAGTGCAAGCAGAAGCTATGGGATCCATGTTGCCAAGCTGGCCGGTGTTCCTCAGCAGCTTCTGCTTGCAGCGGAAGAAAAGCTTTTGGAGCTGGAGGAAAGCGGTGTATCCATCGATCTGGACAAATATACTGGAAAAGGAGACGAGGAGAAGATCGACCCGAACGCATTGACAGAACAAATCTCCTTCTTCAGCTTCGCTCCGAATCCTGTGGTGGAACAGCTGAAGGCGCTGGATTTGATGAACATCACTCCTTCCCAGGCCTTCGGAATTCTGGAAGAATTAAAGAAGGCGGCAGAAAACTGAGAAGTGTTTTGAAAATTGGTAATTGAGGATACGATAGATATGATAGAGAATAAACGAATTATGGAACTTCCAAAGCATGTGGCCGATAAGATCGCTGCGGGCGAGGTGGTGGACAGGCCATTATCCATTGTAAAGGAACTGGTAGAGAATTCCATCGATGCCGGTGCGGATTCTGTCACTGTAGAAATTAAAAATGGTGGGAAATCGTATATTCGTGTCACGGATAACGGCAGCGGGATTGAGAAACAGGATGTGACTCTGGCATTTAAACGCCATGCAACCAGTAAAATTAAAAGCGCATCGGATCTGGATCATATCAGCAGCCTTGGGTTCCGCGGAGAGGCGCTTGCCAGCATCGCTGCAGTTTCCAGAGTCGAGCTGATCACAAAAACAGCAGGGGACAAAAGCGGGATCCGGGTGAAGCTCGAAGGCGGAGAGATCTTGGAAAAAGAGGATACGGGCTGCCCGGAGGGGACTACGATCATCATTGAGGATCTATTCTTCAATACCCCGGCACGATTGAAATTTATGAAGCCGGACGCAACCGAAAGCACATTGATTATCGACTTTATTTCTAAAATGACCCTTGCTTACCCCCGGATCAGGATCCGACTGATCAATAACGGGAACATCTTGTTTTCCACCGCGGGGAAAGGGGACATTTATTCCAATATCCTGACGATTTACAGTAAAGAAACCGGAGACAAACTGATCCATCTGGAGGAAGATTGGGAAGAGATGAGGCTGGAAGCTTATATTTCGGCGCCCAATCACAGTAAAACAAACCGAAAGAGTCAGATCTTCTTTGTCAATGGCCGCTCAATCAGCAGTAAAGTGATGGACAATGCAGTGGCTGACGCCTATTTGGAAAAGATTTTTGAAGGCCGATATCCCATCGCTTTTCTCTTTTTGCAGCTGGCGCCGGAAAAGCTGGATGTAAACATACATCCCAATAAAAAAGAGGTTCGATTTGAAAATGAGCGGCTGGTGAGGGATTTCATCACCGATTCCATCAGGAGAAACCTGCAGACAAAGGAAGCAATCCCGGAAATCAGGAATCGAAATCTATTTGCATCCGGTACAAAAGACGAAAGGGAAAATCAAAAATCAGAAGCGCAAGTTGACATAAAATCATTATTGTCTGAACAAAGACGGCAAGAACAGAAGAGAAATCTTCCGGTTGAAGCGCAAAAGCAGGGAAGTCTTGAGGTGAAGGAAGAGAAGGGATCTTATCGAACCGATCATCAACGGAAGGAACCGGAGAATCAGAGACTGAAACCGGACATTTCCGGACACCTGCATGCGGAGATACCGAA
>JAQUYZ010000284.1 GCA_028691625.1 Eubacteriales bacterium | reverse complement strand
AACCGGCGATTTTGGAAAATTGTGCTCAAATATTTGGTGCAAGCAAAGTAAAAATTACTGATTTGAATCGGGATAATGTCGGTGCAGTTCGTTACGGGGTAAAAGTTTTAGATGGCCTGACGGATACAAGCCAACTTGCCATGTTCGCAGATGTGCTATTGATAACCGGCTCCATTTTAGCCAATGGAACCACCGAAAGTATTTTAAATGAAATAGGAGATAAGCCATATTATTTCTTTGGAACTACCTGTGCAGCTCTGGCACAAATAAATAATATAAAGAGATTATGCCCTTTATCAAGATAACCCCCTTCAATGCAAGGAATTCGTAAGCAGCATAGTATCAGCAAGCAAGCTGTGGGGGATTGGTCCTCACAGCCTGTTTGCTTTTAATAAAAGTATCCCTTTTTTCGTTGCGGATTTTATATTCTGCTCAACCGGTTAATCCCACAAGGATTTATAAATCTGAACCAAATCCTCTTTGGTCGGCGGAATTCTTGTGTTGCCGGGGCTTCCGCTTGCAATGGCATCCGCCGCCATTTTATCGATGGCTGCGAAAAATTCACCCCGGTCGATGCCGTATTCTGCCAGAGTTTGAATCTGCAATTGACTGCAAAGCTTCTTGGTTGCCTCCACAAAAGATTGTGCCGCATCCAGATCACTCATTCCCACTTGATAGCTGCCGATTTCTCTGGCAAGGATGCTCAGTCGATCTACCACGCAGGGTGCGATAAATTCAAGGCATTTGCACAGGAGCATTGCGTTTGACAGCCCGTGGGGAACATGAAACAACGCTCCGATTGGCCGGCTCATCCCGTGCACCAGTGTTACGGAGGAATTGGTAAAGCTGATTCCCGCTTCCAGGGAAGCCACGGCCATCTGATTTCTTGCATGGATGTTCCCACCGTTTGTATACGCCTCATAGAGGTTCTCAAAGATTCTTTTAATGGCGGAAACCGCATAGATGTCTGACATCAGGAAGGATTTCCTGGACAGATATGCCTCAATGGCATGGGTCAGGGCATCAATTCCTGTGGCCGCCGTCACGGAAGGAGGCGCAGTCAGCGTAAATTCCGGGTCAACAATTGCAAGCTCCGTCATCAGCTTGGGATCATTCAGAAGCATCTTCACATTGGTTTTTGTATTGGTGATGATCGATGCTTTACTGGCTTCCGTGCCGGTACCGGCGGTCGTAGGGATGCATACCGTAGGAGGCATCGGATTCTCAAGAGGCTTGCCCACATAGTCGCAGACATTTCCGCCATTTCCGATGACTGCACCGATGGCCTTCATGGTGTCAAGAGGACTTCCGCCGCCGATTCCGATGAGGAAATTGCAGCCGGTGTTCTTATAGATATCGATGCCCGCATCGACCATGTGATTGGTCGGCTCACAATTGATGTCGGAAAATACCTCGTACTCTATTTGGATTTCATCCAGTACCTCAGTCAGTTTTTTTACATTATTCAGCTTGATCATGGAAGCGTCAGTAACAACCAAGGCTTTCGTGCCGAGCTTCTTCATATGTTCCTTGCTGTGATGCAAGGCGCCTTCTCCCATACAAATGTAATTTGGTGTTAAAAACAGGTTTGCCATAAGATCACCTCCGCTTATTTTGTGGCCATTACCTTTCCTTCTCCGGCTACGACAACTTCCCCTCTCTGATTGGTAATCGTCATATCCAGATGCCCGATTTTTTTCTCTTCGATTATCTTTGTCACCACTCCGGTTGCGGTAATGGTGTCCCCGATCTTTACAGGGAGAAGGAATTTCAACTCCTGGCTTAAATAGATGGCATCTGCTCCGGGAATGCACATTCCAACGATGGTCGACAGAAACGATGCAGTCAGCATGCCATGGGCAATTCTTTCCCCAAACCGGGTAGTCTTTGCATATTCTGCATTGACGTGAACCGGATTCAGGTCTCCAATGATTCCCGCAAAGGTGTTAATATCGCATTCTCCAATGGTTTTTGAGATGCTGGCTCTTTGCCCTACGTACATTTCCTGAATGCTGTACCCGCTCATATTTAAGCTGTTATCATCTATCATACTGCTCATGCTCAATCATCCTTTCTCGTGTTTTAGAGTTCAAAGCTGCCGTTTTTATCGATTGATTCAATCATGGCAGGAATCACTTCATTCAGATCCCCAACAATGCCGTAATCGCATACCTTGAAAATCGGTGCATTCGGATCCTTGTTGATGGCTACGATATATTTTGCCTCGCTCATTCCTGCAAGATGCTGAATCGCGCCGGAAATGCCGCAGGCAATATACAGGTCCGGTCTTACCGTCGTACCCGTTTGTCCAACCTGGTGCAGGTGCTCTATCCAGCCGGCATCCACGCAAGCTCTGGAGGAGCCGACTTCTCCGTTGACCTTTTCCGCAAGGGCACGGATCAGGGCAAACCCTTCCGGCGCCTTCAGTCCTCTGCCGCCCGAAATGATGACCTTTGCGTCAATGAGGTTGACTTTTTTCTTGTCGCTCCTGACTTTTTGAATCAAGGCAGTTCGGATCTCTTCTTCCTTCAGGGAAGGGATAAAGAGTTCAAGTTCTCCGTGAATCTCCTGGGAATAAGCAGCTTTTTCCATCACGCCGGGTCTGACGGTAGACATCTGCGGTCTGTTTTTCGGACAGACGATTGTCGCCATCAGATTGCCACCAAAGGCGGGTCTGGTCTGAAGAAGCTTATGGTCTTCCCGGTCCACTTCCAGCTTGGTGCAGTCAGCCGTCAATCCGGTTCCCACCTTTCCTGCGATTCTTGGAGCAATATCTCTTCCGATGGAGGTGGCGCCAAGGAGCACCACTTCGGGTTTTTTTTCCAGGATCAGTTCCGCGATGGAAAGGGCATAGCCTTCTGTTGAAAAATCCTTTAACAGCGGATGCTTGATATAATACACCGTGTCCACATTGTAATGAAGCAGCTTGCCGGCTTCCTCTTCCGCATCAGCGCCGGGCACGACAACAGCAAGCTTTTTTCCCAGTGCATCTGCAAGTTTTCTGCCTTCCCCGACCAGTTCGATGGTAACAGGATGAATTTTTCCTTCATTCTGTTCGGCGATGACCCATACGTCATGATAGTCCGCAAGATTGATTTCCTGATTTACTTTTGCTCTGTTCATATTCTGTCTCTCCCTATACTAACTTCAAGTCTGAAAGCTTGCTGATCAACGCGGCGGCTTTTTCTTTTCCGTTCTGACCTTCGATGATGAGGGAGTTCTTCTCCTTCACGGGAACAAAGGACCGGAATACATTGGTTGGGGAACCTTTCAAACCGATTTGAGTCTTGTCGATTTTCAGATCATCTATGGTTAAAACCTTGATATCGTCCTTGGAATAGGCTTTGAAAATCCCTCTCACGCTGGGAAGTCTTGGGCTGTTAAGCTCTTTGATTGCAGTGAGCATCAAAGGCATTTTTGCTTCAATGACATAATCCCCGTATTCGGTAAACCGCGTCACCTGCACCCGATCACCCGCCACCTTGATGTCCTTTGCATAGGTCACCTGCGGAATATTCAGGAATTCTGCCGTTTCAGGGCCAACCTGAGCCGTATCGCCATCGATGGCCTGTCTGCCGCAGAAGATGAGGTCATAGTCTCCGATGGCTTCGATGGCTGCCGCCAGGATTGTTGAGGTAGCCCAGGTATCGGAGCCTGCAAATGCTCTGTCTGATAATAAGACGGCTTCATCCGCTCCCATGGCCAAAGCTTCTTTCAGTGCATCCTTGGCTTGTTGGGGACCCATGCACAAAACCGTCACATGGCCGCCGTGAAGATCCTTGAGGG
>JAQUYZ010000283.1 GCA_028691625.1 Eubacteriales bacterium | reverse complement strand
GACATAATCATCGATCCCCAGTTCAAAGCCGAACAGCTTGTCGTATTCCTCTCCGCGCGCGGAAAGCATAATGACGGGAATCTCCTTGATTTTTCTGATCTCCTTGCAGGCGGAAAAGCCGTCCAGCTTCGGCATCATGATGTCCATAATGATCAGATCGTAGTCATTCAATTTACACAGACCAACGGCCTCCATTCCGTTTTCGGCTTCGTCTGCCGCATAGCCGTTGAATTCCGAGTATTCCCGGATTACCTCGCGGATCTTCTGTTCATCATCCACGATCAGTATTTTATACATTGCCGTAACCTCCACCTTAATCGTTTCTCCTGTGCAGCATCTGCTTTCAGTTTATCCTGTTTTCATGTAGATTTTGTGATGCTTTTATGAGTATATATCAAAAATACTGCCGCTGCAACTTCTGCAAGGGAGCCACTACAAAACAATCGGAAAGGGAGACAATGCAAAACAAAAAAGACTGTTTTCACAGTCTTCTTATTATCCACTCTCACGGAATTTTACCTCGAGTTATTTATTGCAGGTGCTGATTTTTTTCAGATTTGCAAATTTTGGTACGCCGTCTTCCATTGGAACCTTGTTTTCTCCCTGAATCAGAGGCATCGCGTAATCGATAAAGGGCTGCAGCAGTCCATTGCCGGCTTCGTTGACCCATTCTCTCGGTACTTTTTTCTCAAAGTTGGCGACATCGGAAAGATCAACCAGGACTGTCTTGCAGACATACTCCGGACCGGCACCTCTTTCGAAGGCTACCATCTTGTCGGTTTCACCGGCTTCCGCAGCCTGAAAGGCCGCCTCTCCTGCCATATAAGCTTCGTTTGCATCGGTTTCGGATGAGATGTGTGCTGCGCAGCGTTGGATAATACCGAATTCGATGCCTCTTACCTTTGCATTGATTTTGCTGTTTGCATAGTTTGCAAGAGTTGAAGCCAATCCGCCCATCTGCACATGTCCAAAGGCATCCTTGGCCTTTTGGTTTTCGGAAAGAATCTCAGAAATATATCTGCCGTTCTCATCAACGATTCCTTCCGATACCGCAACAAGCACATCCCCCTTCTCCTCGTAGACCTTGGTGATATCTGCGATGAATGTATCCAGTTGAAACGGAATCTCGGGAAGATAGATCAAGTCCGGTCCCATGCCTTTGTAGGTTGCAATCGCGGAGGCTGCAGTCAGCCAGCCGGCATTTCTCCCCATGATTTCAAGCACGGTAATAGAGCCTGTGCCGTAAACCTTCGCGTCACGGTAAATCTCCATGCAGGAGGTCGCAATATACTTGGCCGCGCTTCCATAACCGGGGCAATGATCCGTAAGCGCCAGATCGTTGTCAATGGTCTTGGGAATGCCCATTACCCTGATTTCATAATCATTTTTAGCCATAAACTGGCTGATTTTATTGCAGGTGTCCATGGAATCATTTCCTCCGTTATAGAAAAAATAACGGATGTTATACTTTTTGAAGATTTCCAGAATACGTTTGTAATCGGAATCATCCACATTGAAATCCTTCAGTTTGTATCTGCAGGTTCCCAGTACGGATGAAGGGGTACTCTTCATCAGTGCAAGTTCTTTCGGATCCTCTTGATTCATATCATAAAGACAATCATCCAATACGCCTCTGATCCCATGGGCAGCACCATAAACCCGTGTAACACTTTCAGATTTCAAAGCGGCCTCGATACAACCGAGCGCACTGGCGTTGATCACCGAAGTCGGCCCTCCGGACTGGCCGATCAGGCAAGCTCCTTTTAATTGTGACATATTTTTTACCTCCTAAGACAATATTATATAACTGTATGAACAATGTAATTTATTCTGTACATAATGATATTATTTTATCACATGTTGAGAATATGGCAAGTAATTTTGGTTAAATTATTGTATTTTCACAATAAATATTAACCACATTATACAAATTTATACAGGATAAAAGCAGTCCGACTTAACAAACACAAGAGATATTCAAAAGTAGCTCATATAGAAATCCAGTTGGACCCTAAAAATTTATTGACACATAAAAATCAATGTGATAGACTAAAAAATTGTTTGCTTGACAGCTCCTTTTAGTTTGGCTTATACTTATAAGTAAGACTGGAGGGCTATGGCCATGTTTATCATAGGAGATAGAATCGTGTATCCTATGCACGGTGCCGGGATCATCGAAGAAATCGAAGAAAAACTGATACTCGGCGAAAGAAGGAATTATTACATTTTAAGAGTTCCATGCGGTGACATGAAAATTATGATCCCTATCGAAAGCTGCCAGGAGATTGGAGTTAGGGCGATTATTTCTGTGGAAGAAGTAAATGAGGTGATCGGAGTATTAAGCGCTGAATCCTCTGAAATGTCCAATAACTGGAACAGAAGATATCGTGAAAACATGGAAAAGTTAAAAACAGGGGATATTTTTAATGTAGCAGAGGTAGTCAGAAACCTGATGCGCACGGACAAGGAAAAAAAGCTCTCCACGGGAGAGAAAAAGATGCTGTCCAATGCAAAGCAGATATTGATCAGTGAAATTATTTTAGTAAAGAATATTGATCATGAAACTGCTGAACAAATCATTAATTCTGCTATATAGAGCCATGAGGACTACGGAAAAAATTGAATAAAGAAAGGGGATACGAAAAGTTAATGATCAAAAAACTTTTACGAGTCATCTTGAGCTTAGTCGGTGTACTGTTCGGATACGGGATATTTTTATTAATAAGGTTTCTGATCCGAAGCACGGAGCTTGCAGGTAAGATCCTTGCTACGGAAACACAGGAATTTATCGCAGCGACCAGCTGCGCACTCATTTTCGGACTTATATTTTATTTATTAACCCCGGTATTGGGAAGACACGGACAAAAGCTTGCGAAGAACATCGAAACCGATTTGCAAAAGGTACCAACCAACGAAATTGTCACCGGTACCTTTGGTCTTATCATAGGGCTTGTCATTGCATTTTTAATCAGTCAGATTTACAGCGGAATTGATATATTTTACATTGGAACGATTCTTTCCGCATTTACCTATATCTTTTTGGGATATCTGGGGATTTTGGTTGCAACGAGGAAGGGGAAGGACATCCTTCCGGTCTGGCTTTCCGCCAAAAAAAGCGGAAATCCCAAGACAAAGGGAAAGACCAGCGATGCGACGCCGAAAATACTGGATACCAGCGTGATCATAGACGGCAGGATCGCCGATATTATGAAAACAGGATTTATTGAAGGAAATATCGTGATTCCTGAGTTTGTGCTGGTTGAACTCCGACACATTGCTGATTCCTCCGACGGTTTAAAGAGAAACCGTGGACGGAGAGGACTGGATATCCTGAACCGCATCCAGAGCGAGTACGGAATTGAAATCTATAATACGGTCGCCGAGAAATCTCTGGATGAAATTCCGGAGGTGGATGTCAAGCTGCTGAAGCTTGCCCAGATTATGAACGGAAAGGTCGTAACCAACGACTTCAACCTGAACAAAGTCGCTACGATCAAGGGTGTTGAGGTATTAAACATCAATGAGCTTGCAAACACCCTGAAGCCTGTTGTGCTCCCCGGCGAGGACATGACGCTCTTCCTTGTGAAGGAAGGAAAGGAATCCAACCAGGCCGTAGCCTATCTGGATGATGGAACCATGATCGTTGTTGAGGAAGGCAGAAGATACATCGGTCAGACCATCAACGTGACAGTCACCAGTGTATTGCAAACCGCTGCAGGCAGAATGATATTTGCGAAACCGAAAAAGTAGGATAAGTAAAAGGTTATGTACGATAATAAAAAAATAGCTGTGATTAT
>JAQUYZ010000282.1 GCA_028691625.1 Eubacteriales bacterium | reverse complement strand
TGTTGATCAATTTAAAACTGATGAAGAATGAAAAATTAAAGAAAGAGCTTGGTGATCAAATGGCCGCCCTTGAAGAAGAGGGAGTAAAGCTGGCGGATCAGATCTATCGATATGTGGAGGAACAGCTATGCTTCTGAACAGGAAGCCGGCTGCAGAGGAATCAATATTGGAGGAATCGATCATGCACGAATGTGAACCAGATGCAAAGCTGAATCGTGTCAAATCTGTAATGAAAGCTTTTTTGATTATGGAGGAGCTTGATAAATCGGGCGAACTGAGCATTCGGGATTTAAGCGAAAGGGCCCATATGGATAAGGCAACGGTGCATCGCTTAATCAATACAATCAAGGATGCCGGGTATGTGGATCAGGATCCTTCCAGTAAAAAGTATTCCAATAGCTTGAAGTTGCTTGCTATGGGAAACCGGGTGGTGGATAAAACGGGGATCAAGCATATCTGCAGAAAATATATCGAAGAACTGGCTGCTGAAACCGGTGAAACGGTGAATTTAGGTATGCGCGTCGGGAATAAAATATTTTATATTGATAAACTGGAAAGCAGTTCAACCATAAAGGTCGGTCAAAACATCGGAACCAATGTCCCTTGCTATTGCTCCGGTCTTGGCAAGGTAATATTGGCGTTCACCGAAAAAGATGAGACCATGGACATTTTAGATGGTATTTCCTTCAATAAATATACTAACCATTCGATCACCGACAGGGACTTGTTAATGAGAGAGCTAAAGGAAATCAAACAGAAGGGCTATGCCGTTGACGATGAAGAGTATGTGATCGGTCTGGTTTGTATCGGGGCACCGATCTTAAACTATCATGGAAAGCCGGTGGCTGCAATCAGCATATCCTGTCCCAAATACAGGTACGATGAAAATCTGCATCTTCCGCTTTATTCAAGGCTTGTTATGGAGGAAGCACAGAGGATATCCAAACGTCTGGGCTATAACGAGGCGAAAAAAGACGAGTCATGCAGTTAAACATGAAATAAATAATAGATCTATAGCCTGAGGCTTTAGAAGTGAAATGGAGGACAACACAATGAGCGACAAGAAGAAAATGACAATCGCAGATTTTAAAAAATTCAAGCAGGAAGGGAGGAAGTTCAGTTATGTGACGGCGTATGATTATACGATGGCCTCAATCGTAAATGAAAGCGACGTTGAAATTATTCTGGTTGGGGATTCTTTAGGCATGATTATGCTGGGATATAAGGGAACGGAATCTGTTACGATGGACGATATGGTTCATCATATCAGACCGGTTGTCAAAGGTGCTCCGGATACATGGATCGTTGGTGATATGCCGTTCGGTTCCTATAATGTAAGTGACGAAGAAGCAGTAAGAAATGCAAACAGACTGATCAAGGAAACAAACTGTGACTGCATCAAGCTGGAAGGCGGCATCGAAATGTTAAGCAGAATCAAGGCAATTGTAAATGCCGGCATCAATGTGATGGGGCATATCGGTCTTACACCCCAGACGGCTTCTTCTCTTGGAGGATTCAAGGTACAGGGCGGAACACCTGAGAGTGCAAAGAAACTGATCGATGATGCGATTGCACTTGAAAAGGCAGGCTGCTTTTCCATGGTGCTGGAATGTGTTCCATCTGTTGTCGGTAAAGCAGTTTCAGAATCGGTCAGCATTCCTGTCCTGGGAATCGGAGCCGGTCCTCATGTAGACTGTCAGGTATTGGTGACACAGGATATGTTGGGAATGTACGGTGATTTCAAACCCAAGTTCGTCAAGCAATATGCCCAGGTTCGTAAAGTGATGGTCGAAGCGCTCAATGGTTTTCATCAAGAAACTCTGGAAGGTCAGTTTCCGTCACCGGAGTACAGCTTCAACAAGGAAGTTGATATTCCAAAGCTTTATTAATACAGAATCCTTTGCTGTGCGAAGATCTGTATTGATACACCTGTAAGGAGGGAGAAATGAAAATTGCAATTGTCGGCGCAGGGGCTATGGGCTGCCTGTATGGAGCAAAATTGTCTTCCATCCCTGCGAATGAAGTGTTTCTGATCGATGTGTGGAAGGATCATATCGTGGCGATCAATGAAAACGGCCTCCAGATGGAGGAAAACGGAGCCCTCCTGTCATACAATCAGGTAAAAGGCGTTACGGATTCAGAACAGGTCGGACCGTGTGATCTTGCGATCGTTTTTGTGAAATCCACCCTGACCAGCGTGGCCGTGCAATCCAACAAAGCAGTGTTCGGGCCGGACACAGTTGCGTTGACTTTGCAAAACGGCTTAGGCAACATTGACCTGATCCGGGCGCAAATCGGAGACCATAACGTAGTCGCAGGAACCACGGCCCACGGAGCGACCATGCTCGGACCGGGTAAAATGCGCCATGCAGGAAGCGGAAAGACAATTATAGGAGAGTTGAACGGAACACAAACCGGCCGTATTGAAACGATCGCGAAAATTCTAAGTGAGGCAGGACTGGAAACAGAGCTTTCAGACAATGTGATCGGGCTGGTTTGGGATAAGCTGCTGGTCAATGTAGGGATCAATGCGCTTACGGGAATTACGAAGCTGCGGAACGGAGAATTGCTGGAGTATCCGGAGATCGTGGAGCTGCTTGAAGCGGCTGTTTTCGAGGCACAGGCAGTCGCCGCCGCAAAGGGGATTTCATTGAGCTTTGATGATCCGGTTGCTCATACGAAAGCGGTTTGTGCAGCTACGGCGGCAAATAAATCCTCCATGCTCCAGGATATTCTGAATCATAAACAAACGGAAATTGAGATGATCAACGGAGCGATCGTACGGGAGGGCGCACAGGCTGGAATTGCCACCCCGGTAAATTCGGTGCTCACCAATTTGATCAAATTTATTCAAAAGTCACGTAACATTTGATGTAAATATCGTCGGACAGAGGAAAGGAGCCGTACAGTGAAGAATTATAAACACGTCGCGGACTGCGTAAAATCAGACGAATTAGTAAAGTTTACTCAAGAATTGGTAAGAATGAACAGTGTTTTTGACCCGGAAAAAGAGGGAGCCAATGAGGAAAAGGTTGCGGAATACATCGCAGAATTTCTGATAAGGGAAGGCTTCGAGGTACATAGGGAGGAAGTGGTTCCGGGACGTCCGAACATAATCGCATTTCTGAGAGGATCAGAGCCCGGGAAAACGATCCTGTTCGAAGGGCATACTGATGTGGTCACGGCCGGAGATCTTTCCCAGTGGAAATATGATCCATTTGGTGCGGAAATCGAAGGTGAAAGAATGTACGGAAGAGGTACCTGCGACACCAAGGGAAATGTCGCGGCTGCAATTTACGCTGCGAAAGCTGTAAAAGATTCCGGTGAGACCTTTAAAGGAAATATCCTGCTTTGCATTCCCTGTGATGAAGAAGGAATGATGATTGGCATCAAGCACTTCATCAAAAACGGCTGGGCTGACAATGTGGACGCTGCGGTGATCTGTGAACCGGAAGAAAATCATATCTGCATTTTTCAAAAGGGAGCAATGAGAGCCGAGATCCGGGTTTTCGGCAAGCAGAGCCACGGAGCGATGCCGCTGACCGGAATCAACCCAAACTGGAGACTTGCGAAAATAATCTGCGAAATTGAAAAGCTGGAACAGGAAGAAAAAGACCGGCTGGGCTGCCATGAATACCTGAAATGGCCGAGCATTACGCCAACGATTATTTCTTCTCCTTCCAAAGGAGAATCCCAGATCAACGTCGTGCCGGGTGAGGCCTATATGACACTGGATATCAGAACGGTGCCGGGCCAGGATCACGATGAGCTGAAGCAGAAAATACTGGATATCTATGCGAAACTGGGAGC
>JAQUYZ010000281.1 GCA_028691625.1 Eubacteriales bacterium | reverse complement strand
TCCGCGCTGATATGATGAAGCAGTTCCGCACGTTCTTTCATGGCCCGGAGCGTTTCCCCGTCAATTTCAAAGTCAAGCTGGGCCGCAAACCGAACAGCTCTCAGGATCCGAAGGGCATCCTCTTCAAACCGCAGCCCGGGGTCTCCGATGCCGCGGATCAGCTTCCTTGCAATATCCGCTCTCCCCCCAAAGGGGTCTGCAACACCTCTGCCGGGGCTCACCGCAATGGCGTTCATGGTAAAATCCCTGCGTTTCAGATCCTCGTCGATTTCCTCCGTAAAGATCACTGTCTCCGGTCTTCTGTAATCCTTATATTCTCCGTCAATCCGGTAAGCGGCGATGTCCGCAGTGACTTCTCCTTCGGTGATTCTCATCACGCCCAGCTTTCGATTCACAATTGCCGCATCAGGAAAAAGTGCTTCAAGGGCAGCCCTTGAAGCATTGCTGGTTAAATCCCAATCTTCCGGATGCCTGCCAAGGATGGTATCGCGGACGCATCCGCCCACTGCGTACGCTTCAAAGCCCGCATCCTCAATTATTCCGATCATATGGGTGATTTCCGCCGGCAAGCGTATCATGCGATTCTCCTTACAGCACATTCGTGAAATTTATCCCTCTTTATACTGTCTGCGGTTTATATAGCCTCCTGTTGTCCAGGGTCCATACCCTGTCGGAGAATTCTCCGGGGAAGGTGGCATCCAGCGCTTCCTGCATATCGTACATTCTTGCGTCGATCATATCGAGATAGTGGAGGATTTCCGCTTCCGGGAAAAGGGGTTTCTTGGGACTTCCGAAATCGGGCTCGTAATGATGAGAAAGGATCATATGCTCCAGCATAATCGCCTTCTCCCTGCCGATGCCAAGCTCCTCCGACAGTCTGTCGATGCTTTTGATTCCCTGAACCAGATGTCCCAGAAGCTGACCCTCAAAGGAATAGCCCGAGGCCATCCCCAGAGTATCCGCATCGATCTCATTGAGTTTTTCCATATCATGCAAAATCACTCCCGCGCTTACGAGATCCGGATTCAGGTTGAGATAGATCTCGCAGATGCGTTCCGCGGTCATCAGCATTCTTTTCATATGATAAAGCAGCCCAGCCAGCTCTGCATGGTGGTTTTTTGCTGCTGCAGGATAATACATAAGCTTTTCTCTGTTGTCTGTCAGCACGCGAAGGCAGAGCTTCCTCAAATCCTCATCCTGCATTGCACCGGCTTTGTCCTTGATATACTGATACATGTCCTCTGCCTTTTCCGGGGCAGCCTTGATAAAATCCATCAGCTCTGCGTTGTCTTCCGGCACCGCCTTGCGCAGCTTCAGCACACGAATCTGCCGCATCCCGTTCCATTCCGTTACGTTACCCTTCAGCTTGATGATATCGCTGTTGCCGATTTCGTTCAGGGCCGGCAGCTCCGCATCGGCAACATCCCATTTCTTCGCCGTCAGTTCTCCTGTATTGTCGCATACGACCATATCGAGGTATTGTTTTTTGTTGGATCCAATTTTAATTGCAATGGCTTTCACCATGAAATAGTCCTGTATCTCATCATCGGTTCTCAATTGCCCTATGTAGAATTCTTTCACGATTTGTCTCCTCCTTCATCATCCTTTTCGTTTTGTCCTCAGCTTATTATATACCAACAGGCCCTTGTCTATCAATATAAATAGGATTCCGCCGGAACGGCTGCCGCGTTTATTCTGCATGCGTCAGTCTCCGGTTTCGTTTTACATTATTTTACATTTACAGTATGCGCCTCGCAATTCGTTCTGTCAATTCCTTATTTTTTCTTTTATCAGCTCGCCCAATTTGTAAAACAAATTGATGGCGAACTTATGCACAGAAATCGCAGATCTTTGATTTGCTGATTTCTACTGCTATTTTTCTGTTATTTTGATATAATAAGGATGAAAAAAGGATTCTTACGACGCAATGCGTCACGATGGAGGAAAAAATGAAAAAAATCGGTCTTGTCCGGACGGCTGCCGTTACTCCGGTGCTCAGAGTAGCAAATCCGGAATTCAACACAGATGAAATTATTAAATGCGTGAACGAAGCAGAGAAAAACGGAGCCGGCATCATCCTTTTCCCGGAGCTTTGCATTTCGGCTTACAGCTGTGGTGATTTGTTCTATCAGGAGTTTTTGTACAGTAAATCCATGGAAGGTCTGAAGAAGATCACCGAAGCAACGAAGAAGCTTTCCGCCCTCGTTGTGGTCGGTTTTTATATGCGGCTTGACAACAATCTTTTTAATTGTGCGGCTCTCATACAGGAGGGAAAAGTAAAGGGCATCGTCCCAAAGATGTTTTTACCGAATTACAAGGAATTTTATGAGGCGCGCTGGTTCGCATCGGGAATCAGGATCTCGGAAAACGTGAAATCCGTCCGTCTGTTCGGTTATGATATTCCCTTCGGTCACCTGATTTTCAAAGATGAGGAGAATGACTTCAAGCTGGGCATCGAGGTCTGCGAGGATCTTTGGGTTCCCATTACACCCGGCTCAAATCTGGCGTTGAACGGTGCTCAGATCATTCTGAATCCGTCAGCCAGCAACGAAACCGTCGCCAAGTCCGAATACCGGAAAAACCTTGTGAATCTGGAAAGCGCAAGAAATATCTGCGGGTATGTCTATGCCTCCTCCGGCGTGCACGAATCTACGACGGATCTGGTATTCGGCGGCCACAAACTCATTTCGGAAAACGGAATCAATTTGGCAGAGAGCCCGCTTTTTGAGCGGGAAAGTTCAATCCTGTACGGAGAGATCGATTATGAACGAATCAAATTTGAACGCGCCTACAGTCAGAATTTTGAGGGCTTTACCGCTGCCTTCAGCAGCAGGATCGATTATACCAAGGTTCCCCTTTCCCCGGTCAGAGTCCTGGATCCCAATAAGGATATTCTGATCAGAAAATATCTGAAAAATCCCTTCGTGCCTGCGGATCCGGCAACCGTGGATCTGAGATGCAAGGAGATTTTCAGCATACAGTCGTCAGGTCTTGCAAAGCGCATGGAGCACACCCGCGCGGGAAAAGCGGTGATCGGGATCTCCGGGGGGCTCGATTCTACACTGGCGTTGCTCGTCTGCGCCGAAACCTTTAAACTCATCGGCAAAAATCCAAAGGATATTGTCGCCGTCACCATGCCCGGCTTCGGCACCACCGGCAAAACCTATCACAACGCCCAGACCATTATGAAGCTTCTGGGTGCAGATATGCGCGAGATTCCCATCCGGGAAGCGGTCGCACAGCACTTCAGCGACATCGGCCACGATATCTCTCTTCATGACGTGACCTATGAAAATGCCCAGGCAAGGGAACGGACACAGATCCTTATGGACATTGCAAATAAGGAAGGCGGTCTTGTCGTCGGTACCGGCGATCTGTCCGAGGTGGCCCTAGGCTGGAGCACCTACAACGGAGATCATATGTCTATGTATGGTGTCAACACCAGCGTTCCGAAAACGCTCGTCCGGTTCGTGATCAAATGGGTTATGGACCACAGGCTTTCCGGGCCGAATGAGGAGAAAGAATTCAGTACCGATAACGTGCTGCTGCGAACTACACTGCAGGATATTATGGATACTCCGATTTCTCCGGAACTGCTTCCGCCGGATGCATCCGGAGAGATCGCACAGAAAACGGAGGATACGGTAGGCCCCTACATCCTTCATGACTTTTTCATGTACTATACGATCCGTTTCGGAATGTCACCGAAAAAGCTGCTCTACATTGCAAAGGTCACCTTTGCGGATGAATATTCAGAAGAATTCATCAAGAAATGGCTTACGGTTTTCTATCGAAGATTTTTCTCACAGCAGTTTAAACGG
>JAQUYZ010000280.1 GCA_028691625.1 Eubacteriales bacterium | reverse complement strand
ACTATTATAACGCTTCGTTATTTTAAAACTTCTCCTTCTTTCAGCACATGTACAACGGGTTTGGCCATATCATAGATATCTTGGTCCGGCTTTCCGTCAACCAGGACAAGATCGGCCAGCTTCCCTTCTTTTATAGTCCCGAGTTGATCTCCCAGCCCCATTATTTCAGCGCTGTTTCTGGTTGCCTGTATTAAAATATCCACATCATTAAAAGAATAATACTCTTTTCGGGCAATGAACTCATACCCGGGATTTGCTCTCAGCGCTTCCAAATCGATATCTGATCCGAAGCCCAGCTTCAAACCGGCTTGATAGGCTTTATTTATATTGTTTATTTCAGTTTGGGCGACTTTCTTGCTGATCGCCAAAAGCTCAGGGGAAACATCCGCATTGCTTTCATCAAGGCAATACAAACCTACCGCTCCTGTAGGAACCAAAAAAGTATTTTCATTATTTCTTAAGAGTTCAATGCATTCGTCATCAAGGAACGTACCGTGTTCAACTGTTCTCGCCCCATGTAAAATTGCAGCTTTAATCGAACTTGTGCCATGACAATGTGCGCACACATATGTACCCTTACGTCTTGCGGTTCGCACGGCGGCCTCTATTTCTTCCGGCTCGGCAATCTGTACGCCCGGATCCGCCCCTTCGTTCATGAATGCGCCGCTGACCATAAGTTTTATAAAGTCATTGCCCTTTTGCAATTCTGCTCTGCAGGCTTTTCTGATTTCTTCGGGGCCGTCTGCTTCGGAGTATAGATCACTGAAGGTATCATTTCCGATCTCCGTAGGGGTAATGATCAGACCACACGATACCAGCCTTGGTCCTTTTATGATACCGGCATTGATTGCATTTTTTATTGACACCACACAATTGTATGAGCTTCCGCAATCTCTGATTGTAGTAAAGCCCTGGTTAACATACTCATTGGCAAAGTCAAGTGCTCCGAAGATAATTTTTCCCTCTGTCATGCATTGGAGTTCATAAGGATTGTAAATAAAACCATACAAATGTGCATGCATCTCAAATAAGCCGGGAATAAGTGTCATTCCGTCTGCATGAATTTCCTCATATTCTCCTTTAAGGTGATACCCAACAGGCTTAATGGCTTCGATGCGGCGGCCTTGTACAAGGATATCTGCATATTCCTCGGAATACCCCTCGGTGAGCTCTTTTACAAGTCTGCAATTTCTAATGATCAGCATAATTCTAACCTCATAATTTGTTTCAGCATACTCCTATTTTTATGTAATTTTATTCTCTGGAATTAAGATATTAAAGTACCAAACCATTCTTAATTTTATAGCCCAAATCACTTTTAAATCTGTATTTTTACCTATTTTTGTGCTATCATATAATATCTTTCTTTGATTTAGGCCTTCTTCACATGGGAGGGATATCATGGATATAACGATAAAAAAGGGAATTCACGTTCCTATTTATGTTCAAATTAAAAACAGTATAAAGGAACAGATCCTCACGGAAGAGCTTGTTGACGGCATTAAACTCCCCTCCGAAAGAGCCCTTGCGACCCAGCTTGGAATCCATCGAAATACAGTTATAAAAGCATACGAAGAGCTGATCAGTGCAGGTCTTATTAAATCCTCCGTCGCGCCGAGAGGATATTTTGTTACATACATACCTGCTGATATTGGCAGAAAGAAATTTTCTTTTTTTCACAAAAAATATCCGGGTGCATTAAACTTAATGCTAAAAGAAGAGTACCTTCACATGGACACCCTGTTCAGTAAATTGTTTAACGGAGGAAGGAATGACATCTCTTCCGGAGATTTTATCTCACTGGCGGCAGACATCATTTCCCCCAAGTTATATCCTCGTGATCAGATCAATGAAATCCTTGAAGATATCACGCATTCGGGTAAGTTCGACTGGTTTGGTTTTTCACCGGCACAGGGTACCCCACAGCTGATTCACAGTATACGGAACCTGTTAAGCCGGAAAAACATTCAAGTGTCATCCAAAGAGATACAGATTGTTTCAGAGACCTATGAAGCGATACAATACATCGTTAGAATGTATCTGTCTCCGAATGACGCAATCTTAGTGGAAGAACCGATTTGTCCTGATATTTTTCGGGTTTTCCAGCTTATGAACATTCATGTTATAACTGTTCCGATGGATGACCATGGAATGGACACACGTTATCTTGAAGGGTTAATTTTGAAATACCGTCCAAAGCTTATCTACACAATTCCGAATTTTCATTATCCGACTTCGACCGTTATGAGCTTGGGAAGACGGTATCATTTGCTGGAATTGTCCTACCGGTACGATATTCCAATTATTGAGGAAGACTGTGATTCATCTTTAAGATATGAAGGTGCCCAGGTGCCTTTGATTAAATCTTTGGATACAATGGGCAATGTGATCTATATCAACTCTTTTATCGGTACCATCTGCCCCGGAATTCGCATCGCATATATGGTTGCCTCTGAAAAAATAATTGAAAATGTTTCCATGATTATGGAAAATACACAGATGTTCATTAACCCCCTGGGCCAGTTTATTGCCAGCGAGTTTATTGATAGAGGGTATATTTATTGTTATATCGAAAAGCTGAAGGATTTCGGATTAAAAAATAGAAATTTTCTGTGCAATATGCTTAACAGCATTGATGATATCGACTTTAAGTTTTCCGTTCCGAAAGGGGGTACTTCTTTGTGGTGTTATATCAATGAGGCCATAAATCACCAGAATTTATTATATAATTCGCTTAAATCAGGTGTTTCATTTGTTCCCGGAAGCCTGTTCTTCCCTTTCAAAAACCATGATGGCCGTTTTATACGGCTATGCTACGGTAATGCAACTCACGAAGAATTAAAGGAAGGAGTAAACAGACTGGCAGAATCGATCAGAATTACAAAGAATCAGCAGGCGGACTGTTAGTTCCAACCGGCTCACTATTCCCAACTTTTCCATACCTCTGCTGCATAAGATCAATGAGCTGATATTCATTGTATAATAGAATGGCTGAGAATATAAAATTCCTCCTGACTTGGCTGGTGTTTTTTCTCCAGGATTTTCAAACCCTCGTCAAAGCGCTCAGCTTCTTGTTCGTTTATCTCCAATACAGGGCTTTGATAATAAACCCATTTTCTTCCGTCCAAGGCATCCGGTTTGAGTTCTTTTACCATCATTGCCGCCGGATATGTCCCATTCTCAAGACAGATGTTGTACTTTTTACAGCTCTTAAAACCACGGCTTACATAATTACCCGGATTTCCAAATATTACAATCACATCATAACCAAATGCGGTCGCCTGTTCAAAGGAATACTCCATTAGTTTTTTCCCATACCCCATTCTCTGATATTCCGGCAAAATGCAAACCGGACCGAAAGTAAGGATGTCTTTTTCAGCACCAGACTCATCAATTAGTTTTGTTTTCGTATACATAATATTCCCGGCGATCTGATTATCAACTTCAATCACCAGATCCAGCTCCGGCAGAAAGTCTTTGTGGGAACGCATAACATGAACTAAATAGTGTTCATTGCACCCCGGAATGTATAAATTCCAGAAAGCTGTCCTTGTGATTTCTTCAACTTTCTCATAATCTGTTTCTTCTTCATTCCTAATCTTAATCATCATGGTTTTAAAACCTCCTGTAATTTACCTAAGATCATTTTTTCATTCAGGAATAGTGTTTTTGTTTTCTATTGTGTTTCCGAATCTGAAAATTTCTCCGTTAACCAATCGCAATTCAGCAGTTACAAGGGGCTTGCTATCCATATAGTCCGTTTGAGTAACCACTAATTTTCCGTTATCCAACGACAGAAAATACTCGTAGTACATCCGGTCAG
>JAQUYZ010000279.1 GCA_028691625.1 Eubacteriales bacterium | reverse complement strand
CACAATTTTGACAGAGGACACGAAAAATGCATTCCTCTGCATTGAATTGATCGATGAATCCAGATCTGCAGATTTGGAAGAAGCTTTGACGGAGATGGCCGGACTGGTATCGAAAAATCTCGGCGGGGAAGTCAAAATCCAGGTATTGGACAAGGATCATAATGAAATGGTTATTGCTGAGTAATGATCAGTATATTAAAAAATTGGGCGTATCCGGAGGTGAATTATGGTCGGTTATAAAAAATGGGGAGCATACAAGGAGCGGGACGTATTTCTCTATCAACTGGAAAACGAAAAGGGAATGAGGGTCGGGTTGACCAATTTCGGCTGTGCGGTGACGGAAATCCGATACAAAGGGATTGATGTGGCATTGGGATATGAGCAACGGGACGGCTACATCAATCAGAGCTGCTATCTCGGCGTTGTTGTGGGCAGATATGCCAACCGAATCAAGAATGCGCGGTTTACGTTGAACGGATCGGAATATACTGTGGGGAAAAATCTTGGCAATCATCACCTTCACGGCGGCTTCAAGGGCTTTGACAAGGTCCTGTGGGAGATCGATACGGTTGACGAGGTTCATAACGCAGTTCGTTTTTCCTATATGAGCAAGGATGGGGAGGAAGGGTATCCGGGAAACCTTATGGTAAAGGTTACCTATTCTCTAAATGAGGACTGTGCACTGAAGATCGAATACGAAGCAGAGACAGACCGGGCCACGATCGTGAATCTTGCAAATCATACCTATTTTAATCTATCCGGCCATGAAGCCGGCACAGTTGAAAACCATCGCGTCAAGATCTTTTCGAATTATTTTCTGGAAAATGACCGGGAGTGCGTGCCTACCGGAAAACTGCTGCCGGTTTCCGGTACACCTTTTGATTTCCATGAATTTCACAGGATTGGCGAGCGGATCGGCTGGGATGATATTCAACTGAAAAATGGCGGCGGCTATGACCATAACTATGTGCTGGATTATCAAGCGGACGACATCGAAAGACTGGCTGCGGAAGCCGTTTCTGATGATACCGGTATACAGATGCAGGTTTATACCACAATGCCCGGCATTCAGTTTTACTCAGGAAATTCGTTGAATGAAAGCAGCAATTGCAAAGACGGAGCAGTCTATGAAAGGCGCTGCGGATTTTGTTTGGAAACACAGTTTTATCCGGATGCGGTGCATCATCCTGAATTTCCCCAGCCCGTTCTTCTGCCAGGTCAGAGATATCATCATACTACGAACTATCGCTTCATTTAAAGCGAGCAACCAGGTATTACAATTTTAATGCCTCTAATATCATCAGAACTTTTTAGAATGTCATATATCAAATGGAGGATAGAAATGAACAACGACAGCCCAAATTATAAACGGACACTCAACGCATGCAATTTTGGCGGCTTTCTACAAAGTGCTACCATGAATCTCCCTCCCTTTCTTTTCATACCTTTAAACCAGCTTTACGGAATTACATATACCCAGATTGGTTTTTTGGTTTTTTTGAATTTCGCTGCTCAATTTGGCGCGGATGTGTTCTTTGGTCATCCGATTAATAAATATGGTTACCGCCCGTTTTGCATAAGCTCTCAATTTGCTGTCGCTTTTGGACTGATCCTTTTAGCCTGTGCACCGTGGCTTTTGCCGGACAACGTGTTTTTACTGCTTGTGATTGCCATTATAATTCTGGGGGCGGCAACGGGTTTGATGGAAGCACTTCTTTCTCCGATCACGAAAGCCATACCTTCAGAAAACAGTAATGATGCTAACTTTATGATCATGCACACTTCCTTTGCGGGAGGAATTTTCGCAGCCGCACTGTTTACTTCATTGATGCTTTATGTTTTTGGAACGGAAATGTGGCAGCTGGTCGTATTCTTGTGGGCTATTCTGCCACTGGCCAATGCTTTTATGTTCCTGAAGGCTCCTCTGCCTGCGATTCTATCTGAAGACAAACGTATGAAGATTGGTCAGCTTCTGAAAAACTGGGTTTTTATCATCAGCTTCTTTGCTATTTTTTTTGGGGCTTCAACAGAGCTTCTTATTGTCCAGTGGGGCTCGTCCTATCTTGAGGAGGGGCTCGGTATTCCGAAGATGGTTGGGGACATCGGCGGAATGTGCCTTTTTGCAGCAATGCTGGGACTGGGTAGAATACTGTACGCTAAGGAAGAAGCCAGATTTAATCTTAACAATTTGATGATCTTCGGCTCTTTGGCTTGTGTGCTATGTTATTTGGTAGTTGCAGCTGCCCCGAATGCCTGGATGGTATTGGCTGCGTTCGGGTTCATCGGATTTTTTTCCTGCATGCTTTGGACTGGTACGCTTATTGTTGCGGCAGACAGTCTTCCCAATACCGGCGTGGTTATTTTTGCATTGC
This sequence comes from Eubacteriales bacterium, assembly GCA_028691625.1. GTDB lineage: Bacteria > Bacillota > Clostridia > Peptostreptococcales > Anaerovoracaceae > Anoxybacterium. The sequence goes on along the minus strand of JAQUYZ010000279.1, from coordinate 1,457 downwards.
TTGCAGGCGGGGGCGACCTGGGTACGGCAATGATTGGACAGGCTGTAGGCTGGATATCGGATTTCTTTGCAATCCATGCTCCCGCCGGAGTACAGGCCCAGCAATACGGGCTTAAAGCGGCGATTTCTGTCGCGATTGTCGTTCCGTTGCTGTCGCTGGCTTTTCAGGTTATTCTCAAAAAGCTTGCTCCGCATAAAAGGAGAATTATGCGATGAAAGAACTCAATCTCAGCACCAGTCAGGTCATGAAAATTTTATTGAGGGCTTTGGACCACATTGATGTTAGACTGGTTGACCACGGACACAGGGTTGCCTATATTGTATATAAAATGATGCAAGCCGATGGATCCTACAGTGAAAAGGAAATGCAGGAAATCTGCATAGTAGCCGCACTTCATGATATCGGCGCTTACAAAACGGAAGAAATCGATCAAATGGTCCAGTTTGAATCGGTACATGTTTTTGACCATTCCATATATGGATATCTTTTTCTAAAGCATATGTCTCCGCTTCGAAAATGGGCCGAGGTTATACTTTACCACCATTTCAATTATGGTATGTATTGGCATCCGGACAGAAAGCATCTGAAGATTGCAGATATGATCCATCTGGCAGACCGGGTGGATATCATGCTGCAAAACGGTGCGGAGAATTTGTCATTGGAAGCAATCTCCCGGAAGCAGAACCTTCGCTTCAGCAAAACCACCATGGAACTGTTTCAAAAAGCAGGTGAGAGGTATGACCTGAACGGGGACATCAAGAACGGCTCCTATTTAAATGAACTGGTTGAACTGATTTCAACTGCAGAATACAACGAAGAGACCCTGCTGGAATATATCAAAATGATTGCTTATTCCATTGACTTCAGAAGCGAAACCACGGTAAGCCATGTGATCACAACGGTCAGCATCAGCAGGGAGTTGGGCAAGCTATTTGGTTTGAACGATCATGAATTGAAAAAGATCCAGCTTGGTGCATACCTCCATGACATAGGGAAAATAGCGACTCCTCTTGCAATTCTGGAAAAACCCGGAGGCCTTACCCATGAAGAAATGCTGGTTATGAGGGAACATATCGAAACCACAGGAGAGATCCTTAGGGGACGTATCCATGATGAAATCTTAAAAATCGCGTACCGTCACCATGAAAAAATCGACGGCAGCGGGTATCCCAATCACTTGAAAGCGGATGAACTGAAATTAAGCGAGAGGATCGTTGCTGTCGCAGACATGATGAGCGCACTCACCGGGAAAAGAAGCTATAAGGAAAGTTTTCCCAAGGAAACGGTGATCGAAATCATGGAAAAGCAAAAAGAAACAGGAAAGCTTTGCGGACGTGTCATCGATTCTGCGATTCGACACTATGACCACATTATGTAATCCAGTAATAAAAATATTGTAATGGTTACGGAAATGTATCACAATATCAGTAAAGAATTTCACCTTGTCAAGGAAAGAT
>JAQUYZ010000278.1 GCA_028691625.1 Eubacteriales bacterium | reverse complement strand
TGCAATGGAGACAGAAATTATGATTAGAAATCTCCGTCTCCAAATAACCTGAAAGGCGGGCAGGCAATCATAAATGAAAGAGCCGAATTATTGTAAAGTCCTTCAAGAATATTTAGACACAAAGCAAGCGGATTTGATCCATGATTTGTCAGAGTTTATAAAAATCGAAAGCATCTCAAATCGTCCTGATAAAGTGAACGCGGCTTTACAATTTGCATTAAATCTGGCTGAAAGCTTTGGATTTCAATCAAGAGCTTATTTGAACGGACAGGTGGGAGTGATTGAAATTGGCACAGGCGAAGAGATTTTAGGGATACTCTCCCATGTCGATGTGGTGGAACCCGGAGACCCGGATAAGTGGAACACAAATCCCTTTGAGCCTGTTATAAAGGAAGGCAGGATGTATGGAAGAGGAACCCTCGATGATAAAGGTGCCTTGATCGCGTGCATCTATGCAATGAAAGCCGTTTCAGATCTAGGAGAACCATTTCATAAAAAGGTACAGTTGATCTTAGGAACTCAGGAAGAAGTGAAATGGACAGACATGAATGCGTATGTAGAAGAATTCAGACTACCTGACTACGGCTTTACACCGGATGGAGAATTTCCTGTCTGCAACATCGAAAAAGGCGGTGCAGATGTCACCTTGGCTTTTCCGGTGGAACAACCGGACGATAAGGTGACGGATGGAAGGTACTTGACCTATATTGAAGCCGGCACGGCAGCAAATGTGGTTCCCGGAACCTGCATTGCAGAAATAACCGAATACAGGAATGGCCGGAGTGAGAAGAAACGGATCAAGGTGCTTGGAAGATCAGTTCATTCCTGTCAACCGGAAAAGGGCGATAATGCGATCTTTAAAATGGCAGATCAACTCAGCGGCATGGCACTGAATGAAAATAAACTCTTAAAATTGCTTGAGCTGAGTAATCAAAAGCTGCGGGATATCTTCGGGAATGAGCTCGGTCTGTACAGCGACAGTGAATTCTATAATGGAGAGTTTGTGCATAGAAATGTAATCACACCAACAATTTTTAAAGTAGAGGACGGTACTGCAAAATTAAATGTAAATATCAGGTTTTCCTATGGTACAGAGGAAAAGGATCTTGCTGATGCAATGAAAAGGTTTGCCGCCGGCAACGGAGGAGAAGTCATAAATTTCGAATCACTTCCTGCAGTATATATCAGCAAAGACAAACCGTTCCTTAAAGTATTTGCAGATGCCTACGAAGAAATGAGCGGTTATAAAAATGAATTTGTATTAGCTTATGGCGGCTCCTATGCCAAGGCAATGCCTAATATCGTATCCTGGGGTCCGATTTTTCCGGGAGAGGCAGATACCTGTCACGAAGAGAACGAATATATCACGATCGACAGTCTGATGCGAAATGCAAAAATATTTGCTGCCGCCATCAGTAAAATTGCTCTGACGGAAAAAAGTTTTAAATAAATTTAAGGCTTGAAGAAACTCTAAAAGGGGAATCGGTTTGTTCAGGCTGAATGAAAGCAGGTGAGACACAATGAGCATTAGAATGCAGTCCCCGTAAACCAGGATATCCATATCAGAAGAATATGCCAGAAACTGTATATTTCTATAAAATTAGAGAAGGAGTATCATGATGGAAGGTACCTATGGAATTATTAGCCTTATACCAATTGTAATCATTCTGGTTGTGGCGCTGGTCACAAAGGATACATTTATTTCAATACTGATCGGCGTGATCGCAGGATTTTTAATCCTGGCAAACGGGAACCCGGTTGATTGTTTTTCTCAGTTCATAGATGGCTTATATACTGTCCTTATGGATGACACAACGATTTGGGTTCTTCTGCTTTGCGCACTGTTTGGAGCCTTAATCGGATTAATGCAGGCTTCCGGCGGAGTGATGGGGTTTGCAAATCTCGCACAAAAGTTCATTCACGGAAGAAAAGCCTCCATGCTTGCCACATGGATCCTGGGAATCATCATATTTGTCGATGATTATCTGAATTGCCTGGCAGTCGGTGCCGCAACAAGGTCCATTACAGACAAAAACAAAGTGTCACGTGAAATGTTGGCCTATATCGTAAACTCTACCGGTGTTACAGTCTGCGCCATAATTCCTTTTTCAACATGGGGCGCTTTTATGTCCGCTCTTATGATAGAATCCGGCATGGGGGAGGGGATGTCAGCATTTGCTGCCTTTGTCAATGCGATCCCGTATGTCCTCTATGGATTTTTAGCTGTTATTTTTGTTCCTTTATTCTCTTCCGGCATCCTGCCCTTGTATGGCCCAATGAAAAAAGCAGAGGAGAGGACTTTGAGTACCGGACAGGTATTGTCGAATGATTCTTTGGCTGCACTGATTGAACTGCCGGATGAAGAAAAAGAATTTGAAGGCAAAAAAGTAAATGCCCTCAATTTCATTATTCCGATTCTAGTCGTTACCGTTTTGACGATTTATACCGAGGATATGGTAGTGGCTCTTATGGTTGCGATTCTTGTTTGTTTCGTGATTTATCTGCCGCAGCGGCTGATGAATTTCAAGAAATTCTTTGAAACGATCGTCAAGGGTATGGTTGATATGTTTCCTATGATCATTCTGATCACACTGGCCTATGAACTGATCGTGATCAATGAGGGCCTGGGCATGACTGATTTTGTGATAAGCGGAGCATTAAATGCCTTAAATCCCGGCTTGCTTCCGGTAACGATCTTTATCGTGATATCCTTGCTGTCCTTTGCTTCCGGAAGCTTCTGGGGGCTTGCAGCCATTGCATTTCCAATCGTTGCTCCTTTGGCAGCAGCAATGGGCGTCAATGAATTCTTATGTGCAGGGGCTTTAATCTCAGCAGTCTGCGCAGGAGGACATATCTGTATTTACAGTGATACAGTTATTCTGACATCGGCATCAACGCAGGCTTCCCCGGTTGATTACTTCCGGTCTACAGGCCCGTTGATCTTGCCGCCGTACATATTGGCAGCAATCGGATTCCTGATTCTCGGCTTTGTAATGTAAAACACATAGATGAAATGTCACAAGGAGCAGCACAACCTGCTCCTTGTTTCTTTTAGAGCTTTCCTGTCGCTCCCGAAACACTTACGCATTCGGTATGCTTGCGGAAATGATTCCTCTTGCCATATAGTTACCGATCATCAGAACAAGATCAGCCATGCTGCTTGACACCTCAACTTCATTTTCAAAGTCCTCTCTGAGAATGGATGTTGCCTCATCAATCGCTAATTTTACCGCCTGATAGAGAAAATTTTTCCACTGGGCCTCCTCATAATACACATTTATTTGAGCCAGGAAGGCTGCCAATTCATCCGTTGCCTGATATAATTTAATGTATAAATCATTTACTTCTTCCCGATTGTTATTTTTTAATGCCTCAACTAATCTCCAGATTCCCGTAATAAAACCTGTAAATAGGTTCATAAACTGTTTTGCAAGCTCAGTACCGTAATAAAACCCGAACAAAGTATAAAATTCTGCAGAAACTCCTTCAAACAATTTATTGGCAACAACCGTTTGTCTTACAGGATCTCTGATTGTAGAGTAAATTAATGCTCTCATCCAGAAGGCAAATTCCATCCAAAGTTTAATTGAATTGGTTATGATATTCATCTGTTCAAAGGTGATGTAACGTGAGTCAGGCAGAAAATCATTTTGATTTTTATAGACCATTCCTAAATCCTCCCATAGCTATTATTTACATACTTATGAGCAGGTACATTTTTACGTTCCTGCTATTTCTGATTAATTTGAACAGATTATAAACATAGAGAGAAAAATATTGGGCCAACCGTTGGAAAGGGGTGATGCGTGGGTATTATCTATTCCTAAAATCATAAT
>JAQUYZ010000277.1 GCA_028691625.1 Eubacteriales bacterium | reverse complement strand
GCAGAAAGGGGCGGTTCTGACAATCCTTATTACTTCAGCAAGGCATTTAAAGACAAGGTCGGCAATTCCTGCAAGGAATATCAGAAAAAATATTATAAAGAGATCAGATCATAGGCCAAATAAAGTAAGGGAATCCTTAAACGGCAGTACGGCTAAAGCTTGATATTCACAGGAACCTTGAAGATAACCGTAGTACCGACATTTTATGCGCTTTTTAACGTGAGACCGAAGTCCTCACCGCAATAAAACTTGATCCGGTCATCCACATTTTTGATGCCGATCTCCAGATATTGTTTTTTGCTTGGTTTTCGTTCAATTACATTCTGCTGCTCCTCTTCTGTCATACCCACGCCATTATCTGAAACATTGATATATAAAAAATCTCCTTCTATGTACGCTGATATTTCAATGACGCCGATATGCTCGATGTTTTCAAAGCCATGAAAAATGGCATTCTCAACAATAGGCTGGAGGATAAACTTGATTGTTTTGCATTCCATGATATCGTCAGGAATGCGATAGATAATATCGAACATATCTCCATATTTATATTTTTGAATAGAAATGTAATTTCTTACGCTTTCGATTTCTTCGCTCAGGGTTACCAGCGTATCCTTTCTCGAAAAGTTATATTTCAGCAGATTGATCATGGATGAAACCATCGTGCTGACGATGGGCGCATTCTGCAGCGTTGCCATCCACCGGATAGAATCCAACGTATTATACAAAAAATGGGGATTGATCTGCGCCTGCAATATTTTGAAATCCATCTCGGCTTTTTGTTTTTCATTTTCTACGGTTCTTTTGATCAACTGATCGATCCTCCGGACCATTTTATTGAAGGCAGCGGTCAGCTCTCCTATTTCATCCTTGTTTTTAATATCAACATTTACAGACAAGTTTCCTTTCTCAACCTGCTTCACACTGTTGGATAACGTGATGATCGGTTTTGTGATGTTATAGGAAAAGATATAGGCAAGGGTTGCTATGATGACAAAAAACAAAGCGATCATTTGTACCATTTGAAGGAACAGCTTCTGGATATCGGCAAGGATATTGTTCAATGGGTGAATACTGATGATTTTCCAGTTGCTGTACTTGACGGTGTCTGCAACGATAATGCTTTCTTCTCCAAAGACCTTGTCCGTAAATCTCATCGTACTCTGAGACAGGATTTCCGGATGCTTGAATATTACTTCATCCAAATAGGCGTTAAATGGAAAAGTAAATAATGTTTCCCCGTCCGGATCAACGACAAGCATCTTGTTTACAAGCGTTACGGAAGCGGTTGAAATGAGTTCCCGCAAAAAATCGTAATTGATCGAGATGATTAAAAGACCATAATCCACATTGTTTTTATAATCATAGATGTGCTTCGTATAGGTCAGTGTGCGGGCATTATAGGAGCTGTGATATTTATAGGTATAGGAGTCCTTATAAATCTCATCTCCGGTATTGGAGGCAATCAACTCCTCAAAAGACAGAACCAGATCTTCTTCTTTTACTCTTGGGTCGCTGATGTAAACAACACCGTTCTGACCTATGATATAGATCCCCTTGAGGTAGGCATGCGCGCTGACCGTATTCTCAAGAAACGTGTTTACCTCTTCTTTATTAAACCCATTTTTCGTTTTAAGTTCCTGGATGATATTGGAATTGTTGGAAAGAAGCGCAGCCGTGTTATTGACCGAGTTCAAAAAGAATTCCAGGTTGTATTGTGTTTTATTGGCAAGCTCGATGGAGTAGTTTATCTGATGATCCTTGAGCGTATCAAAAAACAGGTCATACAGAATATACCCAATCAAAGACAGGAAGATCATCATAGAACATGCGTAAAACAGAAATATTTTATTCCGGATGCTGAAAAATTTCATGATCCAATACGCCCCCCACAGTCAATACCATCATCTTATTGCAACTGTTCAGACGCTTTGAATTTCAGTCTTTTCAATCGAAGCGCCCTTACCATAGCTCACATTATATCATACTATCCAGCTGCATTAATAGTAAAAATAATCTGAATACTTGAAAAAAATTATGATTTCCTGAAAGGATAGATAATTATTTAACAATGAAAAGTGTTAATTTTAATAATATTTTTCATTCAATTTAATCAAATGACAGATATAATGAAAGTACGGGAATATTTTTTCAAGTCGATAATTATTCTCACAATCTGAAAAATATAAGGAGGAGAAAATGAAAAAGTCTAAGAACCTGAAAATTTTTGTATCTGTCTTACTTATTCTGGCTTTGTCCATGAGCTTGATTGCTTGTTCCGGGCCGGCAGAAGAAGCAGATGGTGACGGAGCCGCAGCAGATGGTTTTAGCTGGGATATGGCAAGCGGGTCGACACTCAAGGTTATGTTTAATCAACACACTTATGCGGAAGCGATCATCAAAAAGCTTCCTGAGTTCACTGAGGCGACAGGAATCGAAGTTGAGTACTCGCTGACTCCGGAAGAAAATTACTTTGACAAATTAACGATAGCCTTAAATTCCCGTTCCGGAGACCCTGATCTGTTTATGACAGGTGCCTATCAGATCTGGGAATATGCTCCGGCAGGCTATACTGCTGATTTGGATCAATTCTTGAATGATCCGAATATGGTAGCTCCTGACTATAACGTAGATGATTTCTATGAAGGTATCATCGGCGGACTCAGATGGGATCTCAAAGCTGGTCATAAAACAGGTTCCGGTCCATTATGGGCATTACCTTTAGGCTTTGAATCCAACGTGCTGGCTTATAATAAGAGAGTTTTTGATGAAATGGGTCTGACACCTCCTACTACGATGGAAGAACTCCTCGCAGTATGTAAAGAATTAAAAGAATTTGAAGGACCCGGAACTTATCCGCTGGCAATCCGTGGCGCCAGAAACTGGGGAACGATTCACCCGGGATATATGACTACATATTCCAATTACGGTGCAGTTGATTTTACAGTGGAAGACGGAAAACTTATCTCTCAGGTAAATTCACCTGAAGCTGTAGCGATGACCGAAATGTGGGTTGATCTGATCAAAGAAGGCGGAGCACCTTCCTGGTCAAGTTACACATGGTATCAGGCCGGCGCTGACTTTGGCGCAGGAAAAGCTGCGATGCTGTTTGACGCAACCTGCAATGGCTACTTCCAGAATCCGGAAGGCGCTTCTGAAGAAGCAGGAAACCTTGCTTGGGTAGCACCTCCACTTCCTGAAGGAAAGACAGAAATCAATGCAAATCTCTGGACCTGGTCCATGGCGATCAATGAAGCTTCCAAGAACAAGACTGCCGCCTGGCTGTTCTTACAGTACTTCACAAGTGCAGATTACCAGAAATGGTCTATCGTAGAAGGAAATTGCGTAGATCCGCCAAGAAAATCTGTATTTGAAAGTCAGGAAGTACAGGATGTACTGGCATCAAATACCGGATACTTAGAAACATTCAATGCGACAGTGCCGGGAACAACCATACAGTTTACACCGCAGCCTCATTTCTTCGAAACCACAACAGAATGGGCAGCAACACTTCAAGATATCGTAGCTGGAAAATATGATTCCGTACAAGATGCGATGGATCAATTGAAAGTAAAGATGGATGGAGTAGTAGAAGACGTAGAAGCTGAATAATTGATAACTGGATGAATTAGGGAGGGGTTCCCTCCCTAATTTAATCTAATGAACCACTTCTGCTGCGAAAGAATGATTAATAATTAGGAGGATAGCCTCCCCCAGGAACACAAAAAAAAAGAGGAGGATGGATTAAAATTGGCAACATCGATAATAAAAAAGACAAAAAAAGAACAAATCACAAATCTGGATGAGAATAAAATTCCTTTTTCCGTTAAGGCAAGGCCGTATCTGATCATA
>JAQUYZ010000276.1 GCA_028691625.1 Eubacteriales bacterium | reverse complement strand
AAGGCCATATAAATATGCTCTACGCTGACAAACTCATCCTTGAAATCCGATGCAAGTTTCTCTGCATTGATCAGCAATTGATTCAAGCGTCTTGTGGAATACATATTGTCATTGCCGCCCTGAACCTTCGGAAGCTTTTCGATTTCTCCCTCAAGTTCTCCGACGATCTCCCCTGTTTTGACCCCCATCAGCCCGATGAGCTTCGGGATCAGTCCATCCTGCTGGAGCATCAACGCCAGATGCAGATGCTCTCCATCCAGCTGCTGATGGCCCTCCTGCACCCCAATATTCTGACAGTCCATTACCGCAGACTGTGCATTCTGTGTAAATTTTTCAAAATTCATAGAAACACCCCCTAGTCATTTCATCATTTATTATATACCACGGTTAAAAAAAAATAAACAAAAAAATTAGCACTCTGTGTGATTGAGTGCTAATTCCTCGTTTTTTTAAAATATTTATCGCCTGGCACATCCTCAAAAGAACAGATTCATCACGATCCCGGTTACAAATTGAACTGCCGGCACCAGAACCTTACCCGTTACATTAAACACGATCAACACAAGCAGGATGAGAAAACCTTTGTCGTAAATCTGGTAGTACCATTCTTTTTCTCTCAAATTGAATACTTCCGTCAAGATACCGAAACCATCCAGCGGCGGAATCGGAAGCAGGTTGAAGATCATCAGAACAATATTGATGGAGATGACCGCAAAGAGGATGTCGATAACAATCCCGCCCATATTTGAGCTCATAAATTCAGGCTGGAGAATTGTAAGAAGACGTAACAATCCTGCGAAGACTATGGCTAAAACGAAATTGACCGTCACACCCGCCAAATCCACAAGGATGCTGTCCCTTCTTATATGCTTAAAATTTCGCGGATTAACTTCAACGGGTTTTCCCCAGCCAAAGCCGATAAAAATCAGAGCAATAAATCCGAAAAAGTCAACATGAGCGATCGGGTTGACCGTTACCCTGCCTTGCAGTCTCGGTGTTTTATCCCCCAGCCGGTCTGCCGCAAATGCGTGAGCGAATTCATGAAAGGATAAGCCGACCAGGATCGCAGGCAATATGATTACCTTTGCCATAACCCAGTCCATCAAGCTCATTCCCTGGCTGTTGTCAAATGATTGGTATGCCATGTATGCGATCAGTAAGACCGCAACAGGATTGTTTCTAATAAATCTCAAAATCTAATTCTCCTTACACTTGGGCACTCATTTATATATCTTTGCTGTGATTAATTTTCTCCTGTTCTTTCATGACCCTTGCATGAATGTAGTTGATGAACTGTCTGGCTTCCCTTCCAGAACGCCCTCTCTGCCTTACATCCCATCGGAGGGCCTCCTCAATCAGAACACTTTCGTCGATCCCGAGCTTTTCCTGCTCTGCAAGACCCTTGACGATGTTTAGAAAGGTCTCTTTATCCGGTGAAGGAAAGGTGATGGACAGACCAAAACGGTCCGACAGAGAAAGCCTTTCCTGCATTCCATCGTTGCTGTGCACCTCGCCGCTGTCTCCCCGATCCTTCCAGGTTTCCTTAATGATGTTCCTTCTGTTAGAGGTAACATAGATCAAAACATTGGGTGGCTGGGCTTCGATCCCGCCTTCCATAATGGATTTAAATTGCTTATATTCGGTTTCCGTATCCTCAAAGGACAGATCGTCAATAAAGATAACGAATTTGCATCCCCGATCGGCTATGGATTCGATGATCCTGTAAAGCTGGGACACATGGTTTTTATTCAGGGAGATAAGCTTCAGCTTGCTGCCAATAAAATGATTCAGCAATGCCTTTACACAGGAGGATTTCCCCGTACCCCTGTCCCCGTGAAGCAGCGCATTATTTGCAGGATACCCTTTCAGAAAAAATTCCGTGTTTTCAATCAGGGCTTCCTTTTGTCTTCCATAGCCTATGAGCTGATCAAATGTGATTTTGTCGTAATTGGTTACGCCCACCAGTATTTCATCCCATACAAAAGCCTGATACCGCTCGAAAATGCCGCAGCCATATTGTCCGTAATAATCCCTGAGCTTATCGGCGGTCTTTTGATTTGCCGCAGATTCCAGAGCAAGCCTTACCAGATCCCGATGGCCGGACCGGATTTTTCTGCGCTTTTGCTTCATGGAACAAACAGATTCGCCGGCATCATGAAAAATCGCACTGATTCTCCCCCATTCCACATGATAGAGTTTTCTCAACTCCTCCATCTCCCGGATTGCAATGGTCCGAATATTTTCGTCCAGCTTACCTGTTTCACTCATCAGACTGAACCGGTTTTCACTTTCCGCTATAAGCCGGCAGATATAATTCTGCCAATAGGTGCCTTCGATATCCAGATAGCCGGTCTTCGCCAGAAGCTTTCTCTGAATCTGATAGTACTCTGCTTCCATATAAGAAATATATTCATGATAATCAAATTCGTTCAGGATTTTCACGTCGGCGTTCACAATTTCATCCTGTCTGATATTGTCATACAAAATAAGGGTATCCAAGTTAATCTTGCTCAATGCACTCTCCTTTCTGCGGGATACAATTTATCCCTGACTGTTCTTGTCCCTAATTAGAATATTTTATCACATATATCAAGGATTTTAAATAATATGATAGTAAAATTTGAACGAGAGGTGATTTATTAATTATGGTTCAAAATAATTGTATGAGCCCTAAATTTCCACAAGCACCAAGCCTCCCAACAGAATATGTATGTGTAGAGGTGTATACGGTCAGAACCGGTGATACGCTATATTCCATTTCGCAAAGATTTGGAGTTTCCGTAGCTATGCTTATGGAAGCAAATCGTATACTTAATCCGTACAATCTGAGATATGGTCAGAAGATCTGTATCCCCGGTCATCGATCAGACTGCCTGAAACCATCTCAGGACTTATGTCCATGGGAAACCGATTCTCCGTGTCCAAAACCGGAAAAGCCCATGATGTATCCGGAAATGCCGTCGATGCCGGAAATGCCGTCGATGCCGGAAATGCCGTCGATGCCGGAAATGCCCCCGATGCCGGAAATGCCCACGATGCCGGAAATGCCCCCAATGCCGGAAATGCCGTCGATGCCGGAAATGCCCCCAATGCCGGAAATGCCCCCGATGAGGCCTGCACCTGCTCCGACACCTGCACCTGCTCCGGCACCTGCACCTGCTCCGGCACCTGCACCTGCTCCGACACCTGCACCGATGCCAATGCCAACGCCGGTTTGTGAAGGAATCATGCATACAATAAAAGCGGGAGATACCTTTTACATGCTCGCAAAACAACATAACATACGTCTAGAAGACATCCTGAGCGCAAATCCGGGTGTCAATCCTTACAATCTTCAGATTGGCCAAAGAGTCTGTATTCCAACGAATTCAGCTATGCCAATTGATCGAAGCCCTGCATGCAGAGGAATCATCCATACAGTGAAGTCAGGAGATACCTTGTATATGCTGGCAAAACATTATAAGCTCACACTGGATGACATTATCAAAGCCAATCCGAATATTGATTGCTACATGCTTCAGATTGGGATGAAGCTCTGTATCCCGACGGTTTCTGCCCGTAATGATCGCTGGCCTCTGAGGGCACCGGACCCGTCCATGCCGCAAATGCCGTCCATGCCGTCCATGCCGCAAGTGCCGCAATTGCCAACCATGCCATCCACGCCGCAATTGCCATCCACACCGCAATTGCCATCCATGCCATCCACACCGCAATTGCCATCCATGCCGCAAATGCCGTCAATTCCCTTACCCAGCATTCCGACCATACCGGCTCCCACCGCTCCAACTGCTCCGATGATGCCGGCCACACCTCCGAGTATACCGTCCATGCCTCCGAGTATGCCGTCCATGCCT
>JAQUYZ010000275.1 GCA_028691625.1 Eubacteriales bacterium | reverse complement strand
AATCAATTCAATGGCTTTTTTCGCAGAGATTTTCTCCCGGTGCACGCTTCGCACGACCTCGGACCTCATGAAGCGGCCTTCCTTGAACGCCTCCTTCGGAGATGAAATGTAACCCTTTCTCATGAGCGCCAGGGCAAATGTAGGCTTTCCGACATAGTCCTGACCATCTCTGAGCTGCAAATCATCTTTTGAGATCCTGCAGCCGATCTTATGAAGCGCTGCAAGCAGCTTTTCGTTCCGTTCCGCCCGCTTTCTGCGGATCAATTCAACTTCCCGATTCAGCGCTTCGTTGTTCAGATCAAAACAATAGCCCAGTATATGCATATAGATTCCCGCATCATCCTCAGTGGACAATTCAATTCCGGGTATCACATGCACTCCCAGGCGTTCTCCTGCTTCCGTTCCCTCCGCTAAACCTCTCATACCGTCATGATCAGTAATTGCAATGGTCTCAACGCCGTTTTCCTTGGCAAATGCCACAAGCTCCTCCGGCGACATCGTGCCGTCGGAATAATATGTGTGAAGATGCAAATCAATCATATTATCATTGCATTCCTTAATGCAGAGACTGTCTGATCATTTTTTAACACCTTTACCAGTTCGAGAGCGAACTCCATCGCAGTTCCCGGGCCTCTGGAGGTGATCAGGTTACCGTCTCGCACGACCCTTTCCTCCCTGTAGTCAACACCAATCATCTGGCTTTCATATCCCGGGTAGCTCGTCGCACGCTTTCCCTTTAAAAGAGAGAGCTTTCCCAGTACGCTTGGAGCAGCACAAATCGCCGCAATCCATTTCCCGTTCTGTGCAAAGGCGCAGAGTTGTTTGCTCAGACCTTCATGCTCGCCCAGATTCGCAGTACCGGGCATTCCTCCGGGCAGCACGATCATATCACATTTTCCGTAATCCGTCTCCCGAAACAGCCGGTCTGCAGTCACAACGATATCATGTGCTCCTCTGACTGTTCTGCTTTCAGTCATAGAAACCATTTCAACAGCGATCTCACCGCGCCGTAAAACATCAACAACCGTTAATGCTTCTATCTCTTCAAATCCATCTGCCAGATGTACATATACCATATCCAATCCCTCCTTACAAGCATTACCAGAACATCCTTCTCGGTTTTGTTATTCGCCACGTCACGGAGGCGAGTATCACCAGAATAACCAGTCCTACCGCTGCTATGGCAACCATGCTGATCTGCCCGAACCGCTCCGTAAGCATCAGCGGCAGAACATCATCCGCACCGAATGAATTGATGAAAATCAGCTCGTATAAAAACGTTCTGGTCTGATCGAAATAAAAGGCGGCGAACAATAAAACCAGCAGCACGGTAAATACCAGAATCCCGCCTTTAAAAGATACTCTCAATTCATGTTTTTTCTTCTTTACAAGAAAGATACAATAGGTCAGCAGAAGAAACAATATCCCGACACCCAAAATATACAGGGAGTAGTTCAGCAGCATCCTCGCATGCTCCATATTGGCCTGCTCCACGGTGCCAAAAACCGACTGCTCTCTGTCTCTGTATTCGGTGAATAAATCAAATTCCTCCTCTTGTCCCTTCATAAAGTCGGAGAAGAAGCGGCCCAGCTCATCATCCGGAATCCCAAGATCGATTTCATCAGCGACCTGTATCCTATTAAATTCATAAACGTACAGGTCCGGTAACCGAAACACAATATTAAAGGCACTCAGAATTGTAACTGCCGGAATGCTGATCGCAATGATAAAAAATAAAATTCTATAAGAAATACTCATCTATCCACCTTGCTGTATGATGATTCACTTGTACTTTATACTACTATCATATAGAATATTTATATAAATTCAAGTGATATATTTCTACAATAAAATAATGGAGGATTACGTATGATTTATAAAGTCGGAATTATCACCGCAAGTGATAAAGGCTATGCAGGAACAAGAAATGATCTCAGCGGACCGGCAATTGAAGAGATTATTGTGAAGTCCAAACGGTTTCAGGTTGATAAAATGACAATTTTGCCCGACGAACAGGACATGCTTGCCGATATGATGCGTAAAATGGCTGATGAAGATCATCTGGATCTTATTTTGACAACGGGAGGAACGGGCTTTTCCAAGCGGGATGTTACACCCGAGGCCACGCTGGAGGTCATGGAACGGC
Source organism: Eubacteriales bacterium (assembly GCA_028691625.1). Lineage (GTDB taxonomy): Bacteria > Bacillota > Clostridia > Peptostreptococcales > Anaerovoracaceae > Anoxybacterium. The sequence goes on along the minus strand of JAQUYZ010000275.1, from coordinate 1,726 downwards.
GTGCACCGGGAATACCTGAAGCAATGAGAAGCATCTCCTTCCAGATTACACCGAGAGCAATGCTCTCCAGGGCGGAGGCAGGGATCAGAGGCGGCACCCTCATCATCAATCTGCCTGGCAGTCCGAAAGCCATCAGGGAAACCCTGGAATATCTTCTCCCTTCCGCCGAGCACGGGTTGGATATTCTGAAGGGAAACGATGCCGAATGCGCCCGCCCCTAAAGGAAGCGGATGTGTTCCTATAGAAAACCGTGAAACAGATTACCGCCTTCATGCACAGCATATAAAGGCGGCGGTTTTCGGGGAAACACATCCGCTTCCTTATCTGTCTTCTCTGAAATATGGGACGCTTAAATCAGCAGGACCCATATCTTCTTTCTTGTTTTTCCGCGTACTGATGATAACAATCAGAATGGTGGCTGCATAGGGAACCATGTCTACAATGTACTGGGAAATATGGATTCCCATGCTCTGCAGACGGAAGCCCAGAATATTCAGGCCGCCGAAGAGGAACGCGCCGAGAAGGGCTTTGGAGGGCTTCCAGGAAGCAAAGATAACCAATGCCACCGCGATCCAGCCCCGGCCTGCCACCACGTTCTCCTGCCAGACAGGAATGGTAACCAGGGACATGTACGCTCCGCCCAATCCGCAGAGAGCCCCGCCCAATATAATATGAACATATTTATAAAGATTTACGTTGATTCCGGAAGCATCCGCCGCTGCGGCATTTTCTCCCACCGCTTTCAGGTTCAGGCCTTTCTTTGTCCTCCACAGATAAAGGGATGCGAGGATGGTGATCAGATATCCAACGTAAATAAAGATATCCTGCTGAAAGAAGGTCGGCCCGATCACAGGGATTTTACTCAGCAGCGGAATCTCCAATGTCGCAAACACGGATTTTACTGAGGCCGGTGCCGGTACACCCATAAAACTTTTCCCGACAAAGGATGCAAATCCACTTCCGAATATGGTTAGAGTCAGCCCTGTAACGACCTGATTGGCACGCAGGGTGACTGTCAGGATCGCATAGATCGCTGATCCGGCGGCACCGGCTCCGATGGCTCCCAGAATTGCCAGCAGCGGATTGCCCGTCCAAAGACCTACGGCAAAGCCCATGACAGCTCCCATAAGCATCATGCCTTCCACGCCAAGGTTCAGATTGCCTGCCTTTTCTGTGATCAGTTCTCCCAGAGTTGCAAAGAGCAGCGGGGTGCCGGCAATAATTGCGGCTGCTAAAAATGCGGTCATTTAAGCCACCTCCTTTTTCCCAAGCTTTTGGTAGAAGGATAATCGATATTGCAGGAAAAATTCGCTTCCCAGAACAAAGAATAAAATAATTCCCTGAATCATATCTGCAACAGAAGCCGAAATGGACAATGCGATCTGAATATAAGCGCCGCCCTGCAGCAAAATGGCAAAAGCGATGCAGACCACCAGAATGACCGGTGCCGACAAGCGTCCCAGCCAGGTGGTAATGATTGCGGTAAAGCCGTAGCCTCCCGATAAGCTGGAGGTCAGCGTATGCTCTATCGCAGAGGATTGGATCATTCCTGTCAAACCGCAAAGGCCTCCGGAGATCAGCATAGAGGTGACGATGATCGATTTGATGTTCATTCCTGCATATCTGGCAGTTTCCAGGCTTTCTCCCACAACGGTGATCTCGAAGCCTTTTTTCGTATGATTTACAAAAATATACACCAAAACCACAAGCACAATAGCGATGATCC
>JAQUYZ010000274.1 GCA_028691625.1 Eubacteriales bacterium | reverse complement strand
AGCAGTTCTGATCATTTCTTCGGGAACACCCTGGGCACCGGGAATGTTTCCGCCGTACTGGTTGCAGAGTGCCACAAATTCAGGCAGAACGGTGGAAGCACCGTGGAGTACCAGCGGAGTCTCCGGGATCAGGCTGGTGATCTTCTGCAGTCTTTCAAAATCAAGATATGGGTCACCCTTGAATTTGTAGGCGCCGTGACTTGTACCTATGGAGATTGCCAGAGAATCAACTCCGGTTTTCGCAACGAATTCAGCTGCCTCATCAGGATCGGTGAAGGTGGCATGTCTGGCATCCACTTGGATATTGTCTTCAATACCGGCCAATTTACCAAGCTCAGCTTCTACAACAACGCCTTTTGCATGGGCATATTCAACAACCTGTTTTGTCAGCGCGATATTTTCTTCAAACGGATATTTGGAACCGTCGATCATAACGGAAGTAAAGCCGTCATCCACGCATTTTTTGCAGATTTCAAAGTCTTCGCCATGGTCAAGATGTAATACGATGTCAAGACCGGTATCTTCGATCGCAGCATCCACCAGCTTAACGAGATACGTTGGTTTTGCGTATTTTCTTGCCCCGGCAGATACCTGCAGAATCAGCGGTGCATTTTCAATTTTTGCAGCGTCAACAATACCCTGGATGATTTCCATATTGTTTACGTTGAAGGCTCCTACTGCATAGTCGCTCTTTAACGCCTTCGCAAACATTTCTTTTGATGTAACCAATGCCATAATAAATCCCTCCTATATCATTGTTATAGTGAATAACAAAATTATCTAGGACTATTATACCCTAAACAGGAGAGATTGCATATATCTTTTTTATATTTTTGTTAACTATTTATCATTTTTGTTTGAAAGCATGGATAATATTGGTCCCATGTTGGTCATTATGCTTTGCATATCACCAAGTTGCTTTACATTTGATAATGTGCTGGAAAGGGAATCGATATTCTTGGTGGATTTATTTGTGTATAGAAGATCTTTTACGGCATCCAAAGATTCCTGGACCCGGTCGATGGCATTGTTTTTATTTAGGGGAATCCCCTTCATCTGATTCAGATGATTTACCTTTTCCAGGGTGGATGTCATGCTGTGCAGGCGGTCCAGCAGCATTTCCATGCGAAAGGTGTCAAAATAACCGGGATCCTTGATCGCCGTAATGCCCAGCCTTCCGATCGTGTTGGGTGGGAGCCGTAATGGTGATTTCCCTTGATTTTGTGATAAAAAAAGCACTGCAGCCAGAATCAAAGCAGAGTTCATATGTACCTCCATTCCTGCCAGTAATGAAATCAGCCGACATGATATTTTCTACTGATGCGTTATAATATGAAAATAACGTCCCATTGGTGCATATATTATAGAGCGCCGTTCAAATCAGCTGATCTGTTTTCAGTCAGATCGCATATAAGGCGGACGGAAGAAAGGAGCAATTTATGGATAGTAATGATAAGCTGCTGATGGATCTGGCAGTGCAGCTGGGTCTCGGAAGAAGTGAAGCCAGTGTATCCAAGGCAGATCGTATGTCTGATATTGCAGACAAATACAAGGGAAAAAGTGATCAGGAGCTGCTCAGTGAGATCATGAAGGTAAAACAAAGTCTGAAGAAGGATAAGACCCAGTACGAGAAACAAATGAAGGCGATCAAGGCGCTGCGGTCCATGATGACTGGAGAACAAAAAGCCAGACTAGAAAAACTAATCCGGCTGTTGGAAGCGGATGATTAACATAAGGCGGCAGGGAGTCCCCATGCCTAATTGGTAATAATAGAGACGATCTCGGCAGGTGTTGCGTCGGATGGGATGATAAAGTTTCCTGCCTGGAGCTTTCCCTCCGCGCCTGCTGCGGCAACGGCATCATAAAATTGCTGCCTGTCCCGGAGGAGGCCGACACTGATCAGGACATCGGCGATCTGGTCCCCGGTCTGCCCATAGTTGATGTAAACGGAATAATCCAAAGCTTCTCCGGCCGCTGCTGTGCCCTCGTTTCCTGAGGTGCCTCCGGCGGTGGCGTCCGGATCATCAATGCCTGCTTCTGTCGTTCCCTGAACGTTCCCATCACCGCTGCCCTCATTGCCGGCATCACCGCCGTTTTGATCCCCGACAGTCGGATTTTCCGCATAATCGGTCGGAAGCTCTTCCTCCGGGACCGCTATTTCCGCGGCAATGCTTGCCGGATAATTCAATATGGAATCGATGTTGGCTACAATTGTAAAAGCGGCGACGGTAATAATAATAAGCGCCACTAGAATATCATTCAAGTCATAAAAGATATCTTTCAAATTTTTCATTGCGGTATACCCCCTGTTGCGCACCTGACCCGGTTTGCGAAGCGAATGTGAACTTTAGATTATTTCTTATTTAAATTTATCATACCTGATATAGAATAACAAGGTGAAAATCTCTGCCAGCCGCATAGTTGAATAGAAAACTTCGATGTTGCCTTTCACACTTTCTTTATTAAGTTTTGTTTACATGGGTATATTTAGAATGGTTTCTGTTGTATAATTTAATTTGAAAAAACGAGAGATATGATGGTGACGGATGATAAGGATAACCATAACGGAAAACGAGGAAAATCAAAGGCTGGACAGGTTCTTAAAAAAGTACTTTAAGAACGCTTCATTGAGCCATATCTATAAAATGATCCGGAAGGATGTCAAGGTAAACGGAAAACGCGCTGCCATCGAAACCCTTCTGAATCTGGGCGACGAGCTTGCCGTATATATCTCAGAGGAAGAGGCTGAGGGCTACCTGGAAAAAAAGCCGGTCAGTCAGGCAAAGAAACAGTTTAAGATCGCCTATGAAGACGAAAACGTTATGATCGTGGAAAAGCCTTTCGGGCTTTTGGTCCACGGTGATAAAACCGAAAAAAAGAACACGCTTGCCAATCAGGTTGCGGGCTACCTTGCGGAGAAGGGGGAATATGCCCCCGGAAGAGAAAGGACTTTTGTTCCCTCTCCGGTGAACCGCCTGGACCGGAACACCACCGGTCTGGTTATTTTCGGGAAGAACAACAGAGCGCTGCAAAGCTTGAATCAAATGATCCGAGACAAAGGATATGTCCGGAAGTATTATCTGACCATCGTCCATGGGGAAATGAAAAAGAGTCTTCAACTGAAGGATAAAATGGAAAAGGATGAGAAGCGCAATACGGTAAAGGTCCTCTCTCTGGAATCCGAGGGAGGCAAGGTCATGGAGACCCTTGCACGGCCGCTGAAAACCACAAAGGAGTATTCCCTTGTAGAGGTGGAGCTGGTAACGGGCAGGACCCATCAAATCCGCGCCCATCTCGCCAAGGCAGGTTTTCCGGTCATCGGAGATGTGAAATATGCGATAAGGGGACAGAATAAGAAGATTGAACAGGATTTCAAGCTGTCGACGCAGTTGCTTCACGCGTATAAGCTCTGCTTTGACGACGGAGCTGCTCCGCTTGAATATATGAAGGGATTGGAGATTAAGGCGGGGTTGCCTGCAAATTTCGAAGCGATAGGGGAAAGCTTGTTTGGTACATTGAATGACGGCACCAGTCCGCCACTTCTTAAGTGGCGGGATACTGAATGAGGAGAACAAGATGGCACAAAAAGAAGAGAACAGATCCTTTCGTGAAAAGTATCGAATTTTCATTTACCCGGTCATTGCGGCCTGGCTGGTCACGATGTTTTTCAGGCCGGTCACTGCCGACGGCAGCGCTATGCTTCCGGGAATCAGCGACGGAGAAGTGATGATCGTCTCAAAGCATACCTACTCTGCGGTTCGAGGCACACCGGAATTTCAGCAGGTGGTGGAGTTCAAGGATGATTTTCTAGAAGAAGGTGAGGATGGGGAAAATTCCATCCGAAGAGTCATCGGTCTGCCGGGAGATAAAATAGAAATCAGAGACGGCAAGGTATACCGAAACGACG